>JAJYCM010000057.1 GCA_021778375.1 Bacteroidota bacterium | reverse complement strand
GGACCGGAAGAATATTTGGAACACATTAGCAAGGCGAAAGACGCTGTTAATATTCCAATCATAGCGAGCTTAAATGGAAAGTCTCTCGGCGGATGGGTTGAATATGCAAAAAAAATTCAAGAAGCAGGTGCCGACGCTCTTGAACTAAATATTTACAGGCTTGCTTCAGACGTCAAAACTTCAAGTCAGGATATTGAAAAGAATTATATAGAAATAGTGAAAGCTGTCAAAGCATCCGTGTCTATTCCAGTTGCGGTAAAACTTGGACCTTTCTTTAGTTCGGTTGCATATATGGCCGATCAAATTAGCAAAGCCGGCGCCGATGGTTTAGTATTATTTAATAGATTTTATCAGCCGGATATTGATTTAGAAAGATTAGAAGTAGTACCGAATGTTCTTTTAAGCACTCCTATGGATATGCGCCTTCCGCTTAGATGGATTGCAATTTTATATGGTAGAATAAATGCAGATTTAGCGGCAACCAGCGGTATTTACAATGAAAAGGATGTCTTAAAAATGATTATGGCTGGCGCAAAGGTGACTCAAATGCTTTCAAGCTTGTTGAAGTATGGAATCAACCATATTTCAGATGTTACTACTCAATTAGTTTATTGGATGGAATCTAATGAATACGAATCGATTGATCAAATGAGAGGAAGCATGAGCTACAAGAGCGTTGCCGATCCATCACAATTTGAAAGAGCAAATTATATGAAAGTGTTAAATTCATATAAATAGCCAGTGTTACAAATGTAAAGCCCAAAAGGTTTTTGTTTTTGATATTGTCTATTCAATTTTGTTAAAAGACTTTACTTAAAGTCTTTATAATAATTAGAAACTGAAGTAACGAAAAAGTGTATTTTATCAGAACAAAGATCTAGAAATATTATTCCCACGAAAGTGGGAATTTTTTTTGTTTGTTTTAGCATAGTGGAAACCCGCTTTAGTTAGAGAGTATGACATGGAGTCTTTACAATTTTTCGTAACTTCAGTAAATTAAAACCTTGAGGTTTTAAGTTAAAAATTCTTTTGATTTTTAAGTTCTTCAAAAGCGATTTCAGTATTTTCCCTTACTGTTAGAACGCGGTCAAGGTGAGTTATTTTAATTAAGGTACTAACTTTTTCCGATGGACCCGAAATTCTTAAACTGCCGCCCATTGATTCTACAATTCTATTTGCAACAAGAAGCGCGCTTAATCCGGAACTGTCACACGATTCTACTTCACTTAAATCCACAATTAGTTTTGTCACATTTTGAACTTTTAATAACAAAGTAAATTCTCCTTTGACCAAACCGGAGATACTCGTATCAAGTCTCTTTTCATTAAGCTTAAAAATTGTAATGTCATCAATTCTTTTAGTCTCGAAGTTCATGGTTTTCCCTTAAAACATTTGTAAACAATTTAAGAAATTCTTGTAAATAACTTCAGGATTTTCTTCGCTATTGGCAAACTGTAAATTATAGAACTTATCGGAATAATTCTTTTCAAATCCGATTCGGACTTTTGCATTAACAAGATTTGCAACACAGCTATGGAATAAACTTTTTTTTCTGTTAAGATCAATAACTACGTCTATGCTTATACCGGACAATTTATTGGTAAGTTGTTTCGACGGGATTCTAAAAAATGTCATCTCCTTTATCCCAAAGTCAATAGAATTATTTTGAAGTTTCGCGGGGAGCGGGCTGATTCTAAAGTCGTTTGTAAATATTGTGAATTTCTTACCATGTATTTCGAAAAATTTTATTACACTGATTGAATTGTGATAATCTATCTCATCCTCGGGAAGAATCAAAAAAAACGATTCCGACTTTTTGAATAAATCATTAAAATTTTGCTTTGCAAGCTGTCTTTTTCTCAACATATAATTGATAATTAAAATAGCTACCTTATCTCTGATTTTCTCCAGCATTACTTTGAGGCTTCTTCCAATAGTTTAATAAATTCGACTTCAGTTAAAACATACACTCCCAAACCCATTGCTTTATCCAATTTTGAACCTGCGCTTTCCCCCGCAATTAAGCAATCTGTTTTTCTACTAACACTTGAAGTAACTTTTCCGCCGAGTAAAATTATCTTTTCGGCTGCTTCATCGCGAGAAAATTTTTCGAGAGTGCCAGTCAGGACAAAAGTTTTGTTCAAAAAAAAGTTTTCTTTTATTTCTTTCTTTAGCGAAGTAAAATTTATCCCGTGTTTTTTTAGTCTTTGAATAACTTTTAGATTTTCTTCTTCAGAGAAAAACTTCTTTACGCTGCGGCTAATGCTCGGACCAATTTCATGGATGGAAGAGATTTCTTCTTCATCGGAGGAAATTAATTTATCTATCGATAAAAAATAATCAGCAAGCTTTTTAGCAGCTCCAGCACCCACGTATCTGATCCCAATTGCATACAGAACTTTTGCAAATGGTTGTTTTTTACTTTCTTCAATTGAAGCTAATAAATTGTCAACGCTTTTTACGCCAAGACGCTCAATTGCAATTAATTCTTCCCTTCGCTTTTGCAAATCATAAATATCGGCATAAGTATTAAGAATTTTATTTTCAACGAAAAGATCAATTAGTGCTTCTCCAAGTCCTTCTATATCCATTACACCGCGCGATGCAAAATGTTCAAGCCGCCCTTTGATTTGTGCAGGACAGTCGGCATTCTCACAATAATATGCAACTTCTTCTTCCGGTTTAAATAAAGGGGTTCCGCATGCGGGGCAATTTTCAGGAGGTTTAACCTTTAAAGAATTCGATTTCCTTTCATTCAAAACGACGGCAACAATTTTGGGAATTACATCGCCGCCTTTTTCTAAAACAACTGTATCTCCTTCACGTACATCCTTCCGCATAATTTCATCAAAATTGTGAAGAGTTGCCCTGCTAATTGTTGAGCCCGAAAGTAAGACAGGCTCTAGTTCGGCTACAGGAGTAATAGCGCCGGTGCGTCCAACTTGCCATGTAATTTTATTTAACTTCGTAACTGCCTGTTTTGCTTTAAATTTGAATGCAACAGCCCAACGGGGTGATTTTGCAATACTTCCCAAAATTTTTTGATGACGAATTAAATTTACCTTAATAACCGCTCCGTCAATTTCATATTTAAGTGAATCTCTTTTTTCTTCGAGCTTTCTGCATGCTTCAAGAACTTCGCTAATATTTTTACAAAGCTTATATTCCGGATTAACATTAAAGCCAAGCATTTTTAATAATTGCAAGTTTTCAATCTGGGATTCAAATTCCTCTTTTGCGCTGATTAAGAAATACAAAAAAATATTGAGCGGGCGTCTTGCGACAACCTTAGGATCTTGAAGTTTTAAAGTACCTGCAGAAGAATTACGGGGATTAGCAAACAACTTTTCACCTGAATTTTCGCGAGCTTCGTTCAGCTTACGAAAATCAGCGATCTTCATAAATATTTCCCCGCGCGCCTCAAAATCATCAAGCTTATATTTCAAAGATTTGAATTTATTTAATTTGAGTGGGATAGATTTAATTGTTCTTACATTTGCGGTAATTTCTTCACCGGTGGTGCCATCACCCCGAGTAGCAGCCGTTTTAAGGTAATAGTTAACATAATTCAAAGAAACCGACACCCCATCAATTTTAGGTTCAACAACATATTCGATCTTTTCACCATCAGGCAAGCCGTCACGGACGCGGCGGTCGAAATCTATTAATTCTTCTTCGCTATACGTATTAGCCAAACTTAGCATCGGAACTTTATGCGATACCGGTTTGAAATCTTTGGTTAAATCTTTTCCGACACGTTGCGTGGGAGAATCCGGAGTAATCAAATCCGGATTTTCTAATTCAAGTTTTTCAAGTTCTTTAAGTAAGAAATCATACTCTTGATCGCTTATAGAAGGATCAGCGAGTACATAATATTTATAATCATGTTCCCGGATTTGCTCTTTAATAGTTTCTATTCTTTTATGAATATCTATGGGCATTTAATTTTGAATTTAATTTTGAGGAGTCGTTAATAATTTTAACCCTGTGCTATCAATAGAAACTTCTTTCACTTCATTTTTCTTACCGGTAAAATTTAATAGTTTGCCGTTTAACGTTAACTTAATTGAAGCTGCGTTTCCAACAGTAAGCATATAATTTTTCTTTGCTTTAACACTCTTTCGAGAATTTGGGAACAAAGTAAAAACATTTTCAGTTTTACCATCAAGCAGAATTTTTATCCACGAAGTATCTTTTGATTCGATTAAGAGTGACAGACTATCGGAAGGTGATGCAACAAAAGTAGAATCCTTAGCTTGGGGCAGCGGGTTAGTTAGATTATCCCGTTGTTCGTTTTCTTTTACAATTTCGCTATAAGGTTTTTCCGAAACTATTATTTCAGAATTTCCTTTAATAAAAGCAAAATAAACAATTACAAAAAGTATTAGAAGACCGGCTATCGATGAGGCAACAATCATTTTCTTTTTATACTGAATCGCTGCATCCTTCTGACGCATTAACTCTTCTTCACTTGTATAAGGAAGCGAAGAATAAAATTTATTTTTGATCTTTGAATCTTCGTCGAGTGTTTTTGCTTTCTTTGTATCGACTTCCGATTCGATTTTATCTTCAAAAGTTTGTCCTTTTTTAGCTGCATCAAATTTTTTCATCATTAACTTTTCGTCAAGTCCCACAACCTTTGAATAATCTCTGACAAAAGCTTTGACGTAAAGCTCAGGCAAAAAAATGAAATCGCCACTCTCAATTTGCTCGATAAATTTCAAATCAATTCTTGTTTTTGCTGCGAGCTGTTGAGTAGAAAGTCCGGCGTTTTCTCTTGCTGTTTTTAGTTCTTCTGATATTTTTGCAAACATGATTTTTTAGATTTTTTTAACTATTATAAAATACTTCCGGACTCAATTATTCACTCAGCACATATTAATTTTGCGGCAAAAGCTCCGTCCATATGATGAATGTGAGGAAAAGTTTGGATACATCCGTTTTCGTCTACTAAATCACTAGGGAAATAGAGTGAAGCATTTTCTAGTGTGAAGTTTGGATTATTATCAAGAAACTTTTTTATTATGTCATAATTTTCTTCCGGCTCAATTGAGCAAGTGCTGTAAACAAGAACTCCTCCAGGCTTTATCATTGAAGAAGCTTTGCTTAATAGATCGTACTGAAGTTCATTCATGCTTCTTAAGTCCAATAAATCTCTTTTCCATTTAATATCCGGTTTTTTAGTAAGTGTTCCGGTTCCCGAACAAGGCACATCCGCTAGTATCCGATCAAACTTCTCGTCATTAAATTCCAGAGCATTTGCGACAATAGTTTTTACAGATTTAATTTTCAGGCGCTGCAAATTCTTTTCAACTATCCTTACTCGTCCTTCATAGCGGTCGACTGCAACTATTTCTCCTTGGTCATGCATAAGACCCGCAATGTATGCAGACTTTCCGCCGGGAGCGGCACATAAATCTAAGACTCTCATTCCAGGTTTTGCATCTAACAAACGGCAGGCTAGCCCGGCGCTTTCATCCTGTACATTAAAATAACCCTCTGCAAAATATTCCCAAGCGGTTATATTAGTCAAGTTTTGCAACTGAAAAAATTCGGGCAAATACTTGCCTTGTTCAAACTTTAGATTTACAGAATTAAGAAGACCTTTAAATTCTTCCGGGTTTGTTTTGATAGCATTTATTTTTAGGGTAAGATATGGTTTTTCGTTATTTGCCACTAAAAGTTTTTCTGTTGATTCTCTTCCTAAGCGATTTAAATATCTTTTGACCATCCATGATGGGTGTGAATAATAGGCACATAGATATCCAACCAGATCTTCTTCCGGATCAGGATATCTAATTGCATTTTTGCTGCGGATAATGTTCCTAAGGATAGCGTTTGTTAAGTCAGCAGATTTTTGCCCTTGAAGCCTTTTTACAAATTCAACAGCTTCGTTAACAACTGCGTAGTCTGGTACTCTTTCTAAGAATAAAATCTGGTAAAGCGCAACGCGCAATCCGTTTTTCAAGTTTGGAATAGCTTTTGAAAATTGCCCTTTGTAAAATCCATTTAATATCCAATCCAGTCGCCCCATCCACCTAATTACACCATGTACGATTTCATAAAGTAATGCTTTATCCTGACCGCTTAATTCTGAATTTTTCATCTCATTGTCAAGCAGCTTTTCAAGATATGCATCTGTACGTTCTACTCTGTTAAGAATTTTTACCGCTAATCCTCTAACGCCATCATACAAATCTTTGATTGTGTGTTCTTCTAATTGAGTCATAATTAATAAGGATAGCCTCTTTTTCGTCTTTCTTTTTTGGTAATATCAAATACTTTTCTAAATAACTTTTCCTCAACATCACGCATAGTTGAATTTCTTCTAATCATTACTCTTTTTGCAGTTTCAATACTACGTTCAAGGTCATAAGTTGTTATCGCGTCGCTGCCTCCCCAGGAAAATGAGGGAATATATTTGCCCGGAAAACCAGCACCAAAAATATTACAAGAAAATCCGACCGATGTACCTGTGTTGAACATTGTATTGATTGCTGTTTTCGAATGATCACCCATTATGATTCCCAGAAACTGTGATCCGCTGTTTACAATTTCTCCGTTCACATAAACCTTAACGTTACCGTAATTATTTTTTAGGTCGCTGCAGTTAGTATCTGCCCCAAGGTTAACCCAGCTTCCGAGGTACGCATGTCCCAGAAATCCAGAATGTTGTTTGTTTGAATATGGAAGAATTATCGAGTCTTCAACTTCACCGCCAACTTTCGAGATTTTCCCAATGCTTACATTTTCATAGATTCTTGCACAGCTTTTTATTTGTGCTGATTCACCAAGATAAACCGGACCTTCAACAACGGCGTTCGGGAAAACTATTGCATTTTGATCGATAAAAATCGAACCTTTACTTGCATCCAAAATAGCACCGGATTTTATTTCGGCTCCTTCAGCGATAATAATGTTATCCTTTTCAATTAAGTGAGCGCCTTCAAATATTTTCCCTTTTATTAGTTTGTTATCATTGATTTTTGAAAAAAAGAAATTGAAATCTGCAAGCATTTCTTTTTCGTTGTTGTTGATAAGGTCCCACATGTAGCTTATATATTTTACGTCAACATTTTCAACAGGGAGCCCACTGAAATTTGATTGGCTTAAAAGTTCATGAAGATTATTTTTTAATTCTTTAAGTCGCTCGCCGGAAACACGCGCAGCTATTAGGGTATCTCCGTTCAAATAAATTTTATCCGCGCTATCTTCCAGTGAAATAATTTCGGCAATATTACCCGAGGCTAATATATTACCATTAATAAAGAGACAAGAGCTGTCATCGATTTTATTGACATCCACCTCCGGGTTGTTGGCTTTAACAAATTGGGTCAAGTAAGGTCTACAGTGAAGTGAATATTTCGTTTCAGGATATGCTCGTAAAATTTTTTCCCGCAAGGTTGACATTCCGCAGACGAGATCGTAAACCGGGCGGTAAAAAATTAGCGGTTCCAATCTTTCATAATCAATTCCCTCAAAGATACACAACTGCATTTAGAAACCCTTCAATTAAATTGATAAAAAAGATAATACTTTTTAATATAATAATCTTACTTAAAAAGAACGGGAAAACGAAAAAAGCCAGGCAATGCTGGCTCTTTAATTTAGACAATTTCTTGAAATGCTTTACCGAAATTATTTTTTGGCGTATTTCTTATTAAACTTTTCAACTCTACCGGCTGTATCTAATAACTTTTGTTTACCGGTAAAAAACGGATGCGAACCACTGGAAATTTCGAGCTTAACCAATGGATAAGTTTTTCCGTCCTGCCATTGAATTGTTTCGCTTGTTTGAATTGTTGACCGCGTTAAAACAGCAAATTCGCATGAAGCGTCTTGAAAAACCACCGGTCTATAATTCGGATGAATTCCTTGTTTCATTTTTAGCCTAATTATTTTCTTAAATATTATAAACAAATATAGGTAAGTTTGGTTTTGATTTCAAACCAATAATGCCTTGTCAAAAGGATAAATTAAAAATTTTGGACATGTAATTTTATTATAGTTTTTCACACTTTAAGCTAATATTTCGCCAATTAGCAACGTAATCAATGATTTATCTTCAAGTGACGTTGTTTTAATAGAAAGATCAGCTTTTAGAAGCGCTTGCGCTGCGCGAAATAATTCTTCCTCTTTATAAAGATTTCTTGCTTTTATATAATCGGGGTAATAAAATGAATGTGTGCCTATAATTCTTGCGCCCGCTTCCTTGGTAAGATTTTGCTTTACTAGTTCACCCACACGTGTCAGTTGAGTAAAATAGCGACTTATCATTCCAATAATCTGTGTAGGTTCGACGCCGTTTGAAAGTAGGTTATATGCAATTTTTAATGATTCTTTTTTATTCTTCCTGCCCAAAGCATTTTGCAAGTCAAAAACCGTATATTCCTTTAAAGCTGCCGATAGTAAGTGGATAGATTCAATCGAAATTTCTTTTTTTTCTCCAAGATTTACAAAAAGTTTTTCAAGTTGAGCTTCTATTAGATTTCGGTTTTCACCGGAAATATCCACCAGCATCTGAGCATTTTCATAAGAGATTTGTTTTCCGTTTTCCTCAACAAAGTTTTTGACCCAATCAATTAGATTTTTTCCTTTTAATTCTTTAGCTTCAAAAATAAATTTATTTTGCAATAACGTCTTGTACGGTTCTGTATCTAGGTTCGGCACAGAACCGTTTTGAATGAGAATTAAGATAGTAAAATCGGCGGGCGAATTAAGATAGGAAATTATTTTCTTTCTATCCTTCAGCTTTTCAAATTCCTTGACGATAATCAGCTTCTTCTCTGAGGTAAACGGGAAAGCAGTTGCAATATTTATAACGTTAACAGCATCATTCTCATCACCGTGGATTACTTCCTTATCAAAGTCTGATTTAATAAAAGGGGCAATAGATTCGTTAAATAACTTAAGAGTCGTTTCAATTCCGAACTCATCTTCTCCGCAAAAAAGATACACGGGAAGAAAAGTTTTGGTCCGTAAACCTTTTGTTGCCTCGATTATTGACGGAATGGGAATTTTATTTTTCGCCATTTATGATTTGCGTGAGGCTTAGCGTCTCAGCGTCTTTGCGGTGAAGAAGCAATTCCACCGCAGAGAGGCAAAGGCGCAAAGCAAATAAATTATTTTTTATTTAGGTCTAGTTTCAATTGTCATTTTTTCAATAATAACAGGTTTGATCGGTTTATCATTAGGTTTGCTTGTAGGAACCTTTCCGATTTCTTTTACAACATCTATTCCGTTTATTACTTTCCCAAAAATTGTATAATGAAAATTAAGCCACGGTGTTGCGGCAAGAGTGATAAAGAATTGACTTCCATTTGTGTTTGGCCCGGCATTTGCCATTGCTAAAACACCTGCAGAATCAAATTTAAAATTTTGGTTGAATTCATCTTCAAACAAACCACCGTAAATGCTTTTACCGCCTTCTCCTGTACCCGTCGGATCACCGCCCTGGATCATAAAATTATTTATTACTCTATGAAAAGTTAAGCTGTCGTAATATCCTTGATTAGTGAGTCCGACAAAATTTCTCACGGCTTTTGGGGCAATATCCGGAAGAAGTTGAAGTTCAATTGTTCCCATGTTGGTTTTCATGACTGCTACTAAAATTGAATCCGGAGACACCATACTATTTTCCTGTCCATTTGATTGTGATTGTTTACATCCGAGAAAAAATACCAATGCAATAAAAAATAAAGATAAGTTTTTCATATTTTTCTTCATAATATTTTTGATTTATTTACTTGTTTTTAAATTAGGTCTAAGGCAAAAGTACATGAGTTAAAATTAAAGCAAGTATTGCTAAGCCAAGTGCTACTCTATAATAAACAAAAACAAACATTGTTTTTGTTCGAAGAAATTTCAACAACAAATCTATTGACCAATAACCGAAGATCAATGCAAAAATAGTTGCAGCTATTAGATCGAGACTTAATGCAGGATTTATAAATTTGCGCGATTCCCAAAGCTCCAGAAAACCGCTGGCAAAAACGGCTGGCAGGCTTAGTAAAAAAGAAAATCTTGCGGCCGTTTCTCTTTTCATTCCTAAAAATAATCCTGCTGTAATTGTTGTCCCTGAGCGTGATGAGCCCGGAATTAGGGCAAAACATTGAGCAACTCCTACAAGAAAGGCATCTTTGACCGTTATTTTTTTTATCTCTTTTTTGAAGCTCGCTATTTTTTCGGCGATTGCTAGAACAATTGCCAGTCCAATCATACTTGCAGCAATAACATATAAATCTTTTGTAAGCGCTCCTTCGATAATTTTTTTAAGAGAAAGCCCGATAATGCCTACCGGAATTGAGCCGACTATTATCAGCCACCCCAATCTTGAACTTAAACTTTGCCGGGAGTATTTGACCTTTCCTTCGCCTACATTTTCTTTGAAGAAGGCGAAAAGGATTTCCCAAACATCCTTCCAAAAATATAATAATACAGCAAGCATAGTCCCAAGCTGAATTACAGCCATAAAAGCTGTCCATTCATTATCACTCATTGCAGGAATTACATGCAGCAACTTTGCAGCTATGGTTAAATGAGCCGTACTACTGATGGGTAAAAATTCAGTCAACCCCTGGATAATTCCAAAAATAATTGCCTGGAATAAATTCAAATTAAAACTCCTAAAAAGTATAAGTTAAACCTAAATGCAGAACTGCTGAAAACATATTAAAATTTACATCTGAATTGTTGGCATTAATATTTACCAGGTATTTTCCGTTGTTACTTGGTTTTCCGTTTATATCATATTTTAGATCACCGCCAATGTTTGCAAACAAATTTTTGCTTAGTAATGTATTGGCGTCTACCCGCAAAAGTATACCAAATCCGGTTGATGCATAATTAACTCCTGAAGGTGTACCCGGAAGCTGTTCATTTACATTTACAAATCTTGGTCCTACCCCCCCTCCGAACTTAAAGCTATAACCTTCGCCGCTTATTACATAATAATTAACGAGCGTCGGCATTAGAATTTCGTAGTTCATTTTATAAATTCCACCAATTGAAGAAAAGGTGTAGGAGTTAATAAGGTAAGCCATATCTAAACCAACTTCATAAGTTTGGTTTACCGAATAGTCGAGCTCACCTGAAAAATTTATAGCCGAATTAAAAGTCCCTAATTGCTGATTAGAAGGCGCGAAATTTTCATTTATATAATCCGTCAATGAAGAAGAACTTACAAAAGAAATTCCCATACCGGCTCGCACGCTATATTGTGCAACCGCGCTTGCGGATAGAACGGCTGTAAAAATTATTGATACAATAAATTTCATGATTCTTCCAGATCGGTTTCTATTACTTTGAAAAGATTTTCATGCTGTTTGTTAAGAATAAAGAACGATAACAGCGCGGTGAAGATAAATAAAATATAAGAAATAATATGTGTCAATATTGCATAAGCCAGGCTTATAGACTCTCCGAAGCCAAACAGTAAAACCAGTGTCGCTTTTGATAGCGCTTCATAAGAACCAACACCGCCGGGAGTAGGTATTACAACCCCGATAGCGCTGATACTCATCAACACCCAAGCCATTCCGAATGTTAGGTGATGGTTTTGCATTCCCAATGTATAAAATCCGAGGTACGAACTAAAAGCATAATTAACCATTATTAGTATGCTGAGCAAAATTGCAAGTAAATAATTTTTTACTCCTTTTAAGCTTAAGAAACCTTTAATTAACATATCAAAAATGTAACCTGCTTTATGTGCATACTTTTCAGAAAATCTTCCGATAATTTTAATCAAAATATTGTAAAATTTTTCTTTGTATTTGATTATCAAAAACAATAAGAAAAATGCTATCGCTACCAAAAAAGCTGTAATATAAAGAGCCGACTTCAACCATGGAAAATTTGAATAAATATTATCGCTCCAGATAATTATTGAAATTAAAACTGCAAAACCTAAGAAAATTACATCGATAATTCGCTCAAGTATCACCGTACCGAACATTGAAGTGCGGGAAAGGTTTTCCCATTTGCCGATTAGGA
>JAJYCM010000056.1 GCA_021778375.1 Bacteroidota bacterium | reverse complement strand
ATATTTGGATGGCAAAATCAATTTTTAATCCTGTTATTGGTGCAGTAAATGAACCGCCTCAGAGTATAAGTAATTTTTCTTTAGAACAAAATTATCCTAATCCGTTTAATCCGGTTACAACGATAAGCTATACAATAGCTGCAAAGGATTTTGTTACGATAAAAGTATTTGATTTATTGGGAAAGGAAGAAGCGACGCTGGTTAATGAAGAAAAGCCGGCTGGAAGTTATTCGGTTAATTTTAATGGAAATAAACTTTCAAGCGGGGTTTATTTTTATAGGATGAAGGCTGGAAGTTTTGTGGAGACGAAAAAGTTAATTTTGATGAAATAGTTCTTAATTTTTTTTAATTATTAAATCTTTATGTTGTTAAAGTTTTTGTTTTTACAACTTGATTTAGTGTTTTAAATCTTAAGTTATATAAATATTTACAATTGGAAGGAACCTTTTGGGACTGCCTTTCTATAGTATTCATAGGATGGCTTATAACTGTTTTATAAATATGTTTTAATATTGGCCAATAAGGAGGTAGATATTATGAAAAATATATTTCAAAGACTTTTAATTATTCTAGTTACATTGTTGCTATGCAATTTAGCAGCAAGTGCTCAAATTTTTAATTGGGCAAAAAGCATTGGCGGAAATGTTACAAGTAACGGAATTGCAGTAGACGCAAACGGGGGCAGTTATATTACCGGATGGTTTTTAGGAACGGCAACATTTGGGAATATACAACTAAGCACAAAATATAATTACATTAATTTTTTTGTCGCCAAATATGATGCCGGCGGAAATGTTTTATGGGCTAAACAAGCACAACAAGACACCAACAGTTATTCCGTAGGAGAGGGCGTTTCAGTAGATGCAAACGGGAATACTTATATTTCCGGAAAATTATTAGGAGTTGTAAATTTTGGGAATATAAAATTGACAGCAACAAACAGTTTGCAGGACATTTTTGTAGCCAAATTTGACCCTAGCGGGAATTGCCTTTGGGCTGAGCAAGCGGGAGATTCAATTACCTCAAACGGAATAACAGTAGATGCAAATGGAAACAGTTATGTTATTGGTAATTTCCAAAAATCAGCAACATTCGGAAGTTTTCAATTGACATCAGGAGATTCTGGCAACGTTTTTATAGCAAAATATGATATTAATGGAAATTTTATTTGGGCAAAAAAGAATAACGGAGACAAACATAGTTGGGCAGAAGGATTTGGAATTTCAATTGATGCAAATAATAACATTTATGGTAGTGGACAGTTTTATGATAATGTATCATTCGGAAATATTCAATTAACGGCATCCGGAACAAATAGTAATATTTTTATAGTCAAGTATGACGTTAACGGAAATTGTATTTGGGCAAATCAAAGTAATGGCAGTGGCTATTATGATAATGCCCAGGTAATTTCGACAGATGCATATGGAAACAGCTATATTGCTGGGCAGTTTAATGATACTGTGACTTTAGGGAATTCTCAAATGATTTCGAAAGCTCATAGAAATGCTTTTGTAGCAAAGTATGATGCTAATGGAAATTGCATTTGGGCTAGCCAGGTAAAGAGTGCATTTTCAAATAGTACGGGAATATCATTAGATAGAAAAGGAAACAGTTATATAACCGGTCAATTTGGAGATACAGCGACATTTGGGAATATTCAATTGGATGCCGGAGATTCATCCAACTTTTTCATTGCCAAATATGACGGAAACGGAAGCTGCCTCTGGGCAAAACAAAGTGCAATAATAGACTCTAATAGTATTGCCGGAGGATTAAGGATTGCATCGGACACAAACGGAAACAGTTATATTACAGGATCGTTCACAGGACTATTAACAATAGGTAATGATATAATCACAGGTGGTGATTTTATTGCAAAAATTAGTAATACAGTACTTGGAATTACTACTGAAAAGCCAACCATACCAAATTATTTTAATATAAGCCAAAATTATCCTAACCCATTTAATCCAACAACTGTAATAAATTACTCTGTTCCTAGATCAAATATGGTAACGATAAGAGTTTATGACATACTGGGAAATGAGACAGCGACGCTGGTTAATGAAGAAAAGCCGGCTGGAAGTTATTCAATTAACTTTAATGCAAGCAGACTTTCAAGCGGGGTTTATTTTTATAGGATGCAGGCAGGAAGTTTTGTGGAGACGAAAAAGTTAATACTGATGAAATAATCTTATGAGGATGATTTATGAAGGGATTAAAGAAATATTTACCTCTCCTTTTATTGATGTTCTTCTATTTATTAATAATAGAGCCAAATAATCACTTTCAAAGATATTCTTGGTTAGGATTGGTTGCCTTATTTATCGGAATAATTTTTCTTTTTGAATTTCTAGAATTAAATAGAACAAAAAGGATGCAAAGATGGAAAGGCAATTGCCCAAGTAAAATAATGCAAGTTCTAAAGTTTAGTTTATTGTTAGGATTACCTATTTCTTTGATAATTATTTTTCTTATTCGTAATCAGGCAGAACTATTTTATTCATTTATATTTATTACAGCACCGATAATTGTTATTTTTGGATGGATAGGATTACTGGATTGGCAGAATTGTAATAAAATAAATCTTGAAGCAAAATATAATATATTTTTGCAGAAATAATTTATTAAGGCAAGATCGAAATCACTATCCAAAACTTTAGATTTGAAAGCATAAATAGATATTTTGGAAATTAACTATCTACGAGAAATGAGTAAAAAAATAATATTTTTATTTATAGTATTGCTATTTACATCTAATTTAAATGCTCAATCCTATTTAAGTTCAGGCAAATATACTATTTCGGGCTCGATTTCCTATTCTTCTCAAGATACTTATTATGAAAATGGGCTATCAAGTGTCGCAAAGTATATTAGTATTTCGCCTACGGGATCTTTTTTTGTAGTTAATAGATTCTCTGTCGGTCTTCAGCTATCATACAATTATCAAGATTATAACATGGAATATTCTACGCAGCATATATATGTTGCAAATTTTGCACTCGGACCAATGTTAAGGTATTATTTTATTGATAATCAAATAGCCCCTTTTATTGAAGCGGAATATAGCCACGTTATTGTCAATCTACCCGGCGATAGAATTACTAAATATTTGGGGTATGAAGCGGGATTGGGCTTTGGAATAAATTATTTCTTTACCTCATTTTTTGCTTTGGAAACCTACGCAGACTATGAATACAGTTTGAATAAATATTGGAATTATCGTAACATGCATGCGTTCGAGCCCGAATATTATCATACTGAAACTATAGCTGTTGGAATTAGGCTGAATTATTTTATCAATTAGGAATATAAACTATTTGATCTCAATCTACCGCGGATGGGAGGTATGGAGGACTTTGGGGAAATGTTCTAAACAATTATAAAGAAAGGATTATAATATTAATTCCTTTGTATCTTTTAGTTCACGGAATATTTGGATTGATAGATCAGAGAAAAAACTGATAGCCCTAAAATTTTAGGAATAACATAATAGTTAATGCTTTTGCTTTCAGCCCCACTAAAGTCTTTCCAGGGATAGATGGTCTCTTAAATTATTCCTTACAATAAAAATCTGTAATCGCTTTATTTCAGTCTTCATTAACAACAGTTGATATAATATTCTCTGCTGCGGTACGTCCGCTTTTTACTGCACTTTCTATCGTAGACGGCAATGAGGTGTCAGTCCAATCCCCCGCAAGAGATAGATTCATTAACTTGGTTCTCGATGAAGGACGGTATTTCATAATGTCATTGGAAGGAATAAACGTCGCCCGCTTTTCTTTAATGATTTTATATTGATCAACTAATTCCCTTTTTATTTTAGTATACTTTTCTATTTCATGAATTACAATATCATAAATTTCTTCTTTTGATTTCTCTAATAATTCATTGGCATCACTTATAACAACAGTAATATGCGTGCCGTGGTTAAATATCCAGTGTACTGTTGAATCAATGAGTCCATAAAAAGGTTCGTTTAGGGGGTTTTCCTTCAGCCAAATGTGAACTGATAAAATTGAAGAGTAATTGATATTCAGCTTATTGTCTATCGCGTCCGGAAGAATCTTTTCAAGAGCAAACTTAGGGACTGTACTTATAATGAAATCAAAATCAGTAATGTTTCTATTAGAGGTAATTATACTTTTGACTTTTTCATTCTCAATTTCAAATGACTGAATTGTTTCGGAAAGTATTATTTGTCCCTTATTTTCTTCTATAAACTTTTGCGCATGGTTACAATACGATTCACTTAAACCGTAAGCCGGCAGAACAATAGTAGCGGATGAATTGCCTCTAAGAAATATCTTTTTTAGGATATCGGCAAATACTCTTGCCGATGCTTTTTCTATATTTGTATTAAGGGCGCCTACCGCTATAATTCCCCAAAAGGCTTTTATGATATTGTCGTTTTGATGCCCCCTTTTAAGCCATTCTGACACGTTCATTCGCTCTAATTTCTTTTTAGAAAAGAAAGGAAGCATTAGTATAAACCTAAGTAGTTTTATCCTTTCAATGAAGGTTATAGCTTTGTAATTAAGTAAGCCTATTAAAAGGTTAAGTGGATAGAAAACAAGTGAAGATTTTAGAACTAGAGTTTCAAAATTTGGCTTAAGAAAAATTACTCGAAGTCTTTTTTGGAAATGAAAGTTATCTTCGGCTTTAATCAGTTTAATAAACTTGAGTGTCTCATCATAACACCCCATAAGTATATGCTGTCCGTTATCAATTATGGTGTTGGTATTCTTATCAAGGAATGAGTAGGTGCGCCCCCCTAACTTGGACGAGGCTTCTATAAGTTCTACATTATATCCGGCTTTGGCAAGATAGACTGCAGATGTAAGACCGGCAAATCCTCCTCCTATTACTATGCATTTCTTCATTAATAAACTAGGCTGTACTTTGCCCAAACGCCTACGGCTATGCCAACCTTTTCCACTTTAGAGACTTGAATATTCTTATGGTAAACATCGTAATTAGCGTTTATAATCTTTTCAAGTATTTTATGATAGATATGCTGCATAGCTCTAGCGGCAAACATGGAATATTTATCGTCAAGGTTAAGCGCTTTAGTCGCACGGTCAAAGAACATTTCAGCGCGGTTTACTTCATATTGCATTAAAGATTGGAAATTCCCGTTATAGGTTTGATTAATCAGTTGACCTTCTGAGTAATTAAACTTCTGCAAATCTTCCTGCGGCAGGTAAATCCTTCCGTTAAGTGAGTCCTTCTTAACATCCCGCAAAATATTAGTAAGCTGCAAAGCAATACCTAGGTCAACGGCAAAGTCTTTAGCCGACTTATGCTTGTAGCCAAAAATCTCTATACACATTAAGCCGACAGTAGAAGCAACGCGGTAGCAATAAAGCTGCAAGTCCTCAAATGTAACATACCTCTTCTTTTGCAAATCCATTTCCATTCCTTTCAATAATTCAAAGAATGGCTCTGTAGGAATATTAAATTGAGTAATTGTTTTACCGAGTTTGTTTAAGAGCTGGTAATCGGAGTGACCATGTATTGATTTTTCTAATTCAACTCTCCATTTATGCAGCTTTTCATATTTAATCTCGTCGGATTCATTTTCGGTATCTACTATGTCATCTGTTTTTCTGCAAAAGGCATAGACTGTATTCATTGCATCCCGCTTTTCAACCGGGAGCAAATTAAAGGCATAATAAAAACTGCTGTTACTGCCTTTGGCTATTTCTTTCACTGAATCACTCATAATTAAAAGAATGATTTTATTAGTAGAGATAAAAAATCTTTTTTAGTTATATGCGGTCGAAAATTAAGAACATCATAATCGGATAGTCTTATTTTATCTAATATCATCTCACCGCCAAGTATCGTCCATTTAATTTCGTACTTCAATCTTCCGTGCAAAAAAGGAAGAAGATTGTAGCCTTTGTCAAACATTTTCAATGTTTGATCAACATTAGACTTTACCATCTCCCTTAAATTAAAATTATTTTTCCTAAACTCAAACATATTTTCAGTGACGCCGTACTTTTCCATATCATTTAATGGGTAATAAATTCTGCCCTTTTGGTAGTCTATAGCCGCGTCCTGCCAGAAATTAGTTAGTTGGAGGGCTGTGCAGATTGAATCTGAATAATTAAATGCATTTTCGTCGCAGATGTTGTATAATTCAAGGATTAGTCTTCCGACTGTATTAGCTGAGTTGGCACAATAGCTCTGAAGGGACGAAAAGTCCTCATATCTTTTAACTGTAATGTCTTGCCGGAATGCCTTTAATAGTTTATAAAAGTATTCGGACGATAGTTTTTTTCCTTTCACTGTCGAATGAAGTGCTAAATCAAATTGATTTGAGAAGTTGCCTTTTAATGTTTCGGTCAATCTCGTTTCGAATTCATTGAGTTGATTTAGTCTTTCTGCCTCGGATAATGCTCCCTCATCCGCGATATCATCTGCCGTTCTTGCAAACCAATAAATTATAGCAATATGCTTTCTTAAGCCTTTTGGAATTAGGAAAGAGATGACTGGAAAGTTTTCGTAATGATTTTTTGCAAACTTAATTGCTTCGTTATAAGCATAGTTTCTATCCTTTTCAGTACTGTTAATTAAATTTGCCATGAACGCGCAGTTTTCTAATCTTTATGATACAATTCTTACATTAAAAATGTGAATTATTCTTGAATATTGTTCTAGGAGGGAAAAATAATTAAATTTGTGCAGTAAAAATAATTTAGTTAGAGCCTTTTGAAAATTCATAAAGACAATAATCGTTCGACTTACCAGGTTGAAAGCCAGCATATCATATCCCGGTTCTTCTACTAGGACATTTACCGCTTAAAATCCTTAGTTACCTTTTTTATATACTAATTCAACTTATACAATGATAAATTTAAAAGAAATTAATAGACGCAGAACTTTTGCAATCATATCTCATCCTGATGCAGGAAAGACAACACTTACGGAGAAATTCCTATTGTACGGCGGTGCTGTGCAGTTAGCAGGTTCGGTTACGGCAAGGAAGAATCAACGATCATCTACTTCTGATTGGATGGAGCTTGAAAAGAAGAGAGGTATTTCAATAAGTTCGACTGTCCTTCAATTTGATTATAGAGGCTACAAGATAAATTTACTCGATACCCCGGGTCACGAAGATTTCTCCGAAGATACATACCGTGTTTTGACCGCAGTTGACGCTGTGGTGATGGTTATAGATGCCGCAAAAGGAATAGAAGCACAGACGAAGAAATTATTTGAAGTGTGCCGTAAAAGATCCATCCCAATATTTACATTCATAAATAAATTAGACAGACCGACTTTGGATCCGCTTGTATTGATTGATGAATTGGAAAGCGTTCTGAAAATCGGAGCTTATCCAATGAACTATCCGCTCGGCACTGGCCTTGATTTCAAAGGTGTATATGACCGGATCGGAAAAGAAATTCATTTATTTGAAAAAACAACAGGCGGCCAATTTATTGCTCCCGTTTCGGTTCACAATGTTACAGACCCCTTCGTGAAAGAAAAATTAAGTCCCGAAAATTATGACCGTTTAATCGAAGAGCTAGAAATGCTAGATACTGCGGGGGAACAATTTAATTCCGATGCGGTCATTCAAGGAAAATTAACTCCGGTTTTCTTCGGCAGCGCAATGAACAATTTCGGTGTGCAGCTTCTGTTAGACGGATTTCTTAATTATGCAATTCCCCCTGCGGCAAGAGTAAGCACTTCCGGAATTGTAAAGCCTGAAGACGATAACTTTTCAGGATTCATTTTTAAGATTCAAGCAAACATGGACCCAAAGCATAGGGATAGAATAGCATTTCTTCGAGTTTGTTCGGGAAAATTTACTCGCGATATGCAGGCTACTCACGCTACTTCAGGGAAAAAACTTCGATTGTCTAATTCTCAAAAACTCTTCGGTCAAGATCGCGAAACAATTGATGAAGCATATGCAGGCGATATTATTGGATTTGTAGGAAACTCAAACTTTGGAATCGGTGATACGATTACAGAAGATCCGGCAATTATCTATCATGAAATTCCAAAATTCGCACCGGAACACTTTGTATTCATGCACAATCCCAATCCTTCAAATTACAAAAAATTTAGAGACGGTCTAGATCAGCTTTTGCAAGAGGGTGTTATTCAAGCTTTCTACTTAAAAAGTTCATATCAAAAAGTTCCACTACTCGGTGCTGTTGGACCTCTTCAATTTGAAGTTGTTCAATATCGTTTGCAGGATGAGTACGGTGCGGAATCAAGATTAGAGCAAACAAACTGGAAAGTATTACGGTGGGTTTCGCCTGAGATTAGCGATGATCAATTAGAGAAAATTGTCCTGCCTGCCGGCGCTGCTATTGCAATGGATTCAAATGACAGAACTGTAATTTTATTAACAAGCGAATGGTCAATGAATTATTTTATTGAGAAACATCCGAAGATAGAATTATCCGATATTCCGTTTCCATCAAAAGATTAGCTAATTCCTCTAACATTTTTCTCAGGTGTATTGCCTAAAATAGTCTGACAAAGGGATCAATTATTTTATTATATTTAGTTTATTATTAAAAGGATAAGAGTAAATATTTGCTAGAAGTATTCTTAAGGGCACTTCTAAAAACTATCATTTATAAATATTTAACGCGGAGAACGCAAAGAATACGTAACGTTCGCAAAGAATATTGAAGTTTTTAGAAGTGCTCTTAATTGATTTTCTTCGAAACAATTATAAATCTATCGAAGCTTTTATAAACCAATCAGATTAGCTTGACAAAACTACATTCAAAGAAATACTATCTTTTTATTTTTACTCTCGGAACTGTGCTTAGTATCCTTATAAGCATTCAGTTCTTGGATAGGTTTATTGCAGTAAATGTAATGGAATTTATTAATTCCTTCCATGTTCTGCATGATACTACATCGAATATTCCCGATTTGCTGCCTTATATTGTTTATATCAGTACGGCTATTATGTGGTTCGATTACTTCTATCTTTCACATAGCAAACGTAGGATTGACCTTCGACGGTTTTTGCAGCTTGCCGCTCTGTCGGTTCCTCTGGCTTACATAATTAAAACTTATTTACAAATTGCATTCGGAAGAACTTCTACAAGACAGTGGCTGATTTCTCATCATGCTTTACGCTTCAACTGGTTTAATGAAGCGGGCGGTAGTTTTCCATCCGGACATATGACTGTCTTTATGGCTTATGGCGTTGCTGTATGGTATATATACCCCCGATACCGACGTATTACTGTTTGGATATTGGCATTACTCGGATTAGCATTGATCGGTACTGATTATCACTTTTTAAGTGATGTTATCGCGGGTGCTTATATTGGGATGATAGTAACTATCATTATTCATTTGCTACTTACGAAATACGATGTTAGTCTTTGGGGAGCTAATAACTAACTTTTAGGCAAGTCAAAGATTAAATTTAGACTAGAGTTATTGTGAGTAATGAGTGTTAATAATAAAGCCGGCTGTTAAGGCGTCTTAGTTTTATAGTAATTACAAATAGCCACCCGATGTATTAAACAATTTATTCTTCCAGGCTTGAGATATTTCCGTGATCGGGACCCATGGCAATTTTGCTTCTCGGAAAATCGATTAACCTTGAGTTCTTTCTTTAACGTATCAAGATCAAATAAATTTTCTAAATGCCTTAATTACCGTTATAAAAATTGACATCGGTTCCGGCTACCTTAATTGTTTTTTAATTTACTCTACCCCTTTTTGCAGAACCCAATATATGTATAATATATAAGCTATAGTTATCTTTTAATTTCTATGGTTAATAAGTATAGAAATTTTATCCTTTTAATAAAATTGATTTATTATTTAGATAATTGCTACCTTTAAATTACTTCTGAATTTTCGATAAATCATCATAGGAACGTCTTATTATCTGGCATAAAATATGAATCTTTAATAAGAATATGATTAATCAAATATTGTAAAAACATTTGAAATTTTTTAATAATTAAAATGGTAAAAAATTATGAAGAAAATTTTTCTATTACTTCTTTTTCCTTTTATATCAACATTCGCGCAGAATTATCAATTAATTTGGTCAGATGAATTCAACGGGTCTACGCTTGATAATACTGCATGGACATTTGATTTAGGAAACAACAACGGCTGGGGGAATAAAGAATTGGAGACATACACCAACAGCTCAAACAACATATATATTCAGAACGGATACCTTTATATAAATGCGCGAAAAGAGAGCAACGGTTCGTATACTTCTGCAAGAATAAAGACTGAAGGATTAAAATCGTTTCAATACGGAAAGATAGAAGCAAGGATGAAACTTCCATTTGGGCAGGGAATGTGGCCGGCTTTCTGGATGTTGGGAGATAATATAAGCTCCGTCGGCTGGCCTAAATGCGGCGAGATCGATATTATGGAAATGATAGGCGGTCAAGGAAGAGAAAATACCGTGCACGGCTCGGCTCATTGGGGTGGCGATTTTACTAACACTTACACTTTAAATTCAGGAACATTCGCAGACTCATTTCATGTTTATGATATTACCTGGACTCCAACGCAAATTGCATGGCATATTGACGGAATAACTTATAATGTACTAAACACTTCTCCGTCTGCTTTAGAGGCTTTTAGGAAATCGTTTTTCATAATTCTTAATCTCGCTGTTGGCGGAAGTTGGCCGGGTAACCCTGATTCTTCGACTGTATTTCCTCAGCAATTGGTAGTTGATTATGTTAGAGTTTATAAAAATATTTCGGCATTGCCTCAAATAAATTTAAGTTCTCCATTAAATAGTTCAACTTATGCAACACTTTCAGATATTCCGATAAATACGAATGTTCAATACAGCGGAAAAATTTCTAAGGTGGAATTTTTTCAGGGTGCACTAAAAATAGGAGAATCCGATATTAGTCCTTACCAAATGACATGGAGAAATGTTAGTCCGGGAAATTATTCTATCTCAGCAGTAGTGACAACAGATTCAGGATATCAGGCGACATCAAGTTCGTCAAATGTAACAGTAGGAAGCGGTGGACAAGCTCCGTATTCAGGTAATCCGACAAAAATCCCGGGGACTATCTATGCTATCAATTATGATTTAGGTGGTCAAAATTCCGGGTATTACAATACGGCAACAACAAATAACGGAGAGCTTTATAGGAATGACAGTGTCGGGATAGAATCATGCGTCGATAACGGAGGCGGTTACGATGTCGGCTGGATTAACCCGGGTGAATGGTTGGATTACACAGTTAATATAAAAGACAGCGCAACATATAATTTCAATTTTCGTGTTGCTTCGGGATCGGGAGGAGGTTCGCTGCATGTCGAAATAGACGGGATTAATGTCACCGGTTCAATAACAGTTCCGTCTACCAGCGGATGGCAAACATGGACGACAATTAGCAAAAATACTATTTTATTGAAAAAAGGCGTACACAAGTTAAAAATTGTTTTTGATACCGGTGGATTTAATTTTTACAAAGTTGATATTGTAGAGCCAGGGCTAACAGGATCTATTCAAATATTATCGCCGGCTGTAGGGGAAATCTGGCAGGCAGGCTCTGTTCAAGAAGTAAGATGGAACAGCTATTCGATTTCAGATTTAATAATCGGGTTATCAACTAATGGCGGATCAAGCTGGAGCACATTAGCACCGGATGCACCGGCAATTTATGGATTTTTAAGATTCTTAGTTCCAAATGTTTCATCGCAAAATTGTTTAATTAAAATTTTTGACAAGAATAACTTATCTACTAGCATCTCTTCAACAGGTGCATTTTCAATTGAAACACCTATGGATGTAAAAAATTCGCCTACAGTTATAAAAGATTTTTCCTTGAACCAAAACTATCCAAACCCTTTTAATCCATCGACTAATATCGGATTTACGGTTCCTCATAGAATGCACGCAACCATTAAAGTCTATGATGTCCTCGGAATAGAAGTCGCAAATTTATTTGACAATATAGCAGAAGCCGGGAGATACTATAATGTTCAATTTAATGCCTCTGGTTTAAACAGCGGGATTTACTTCTACCAGCTAAAGACCGAAGAATCCATTCTTACAAAAAAAAATGATAGA
>JAJYCM010000384.1 GCA_021778375.1 Bacteroidota bacterium | reverse complement strand
AGAGAATGAAGAGAATATAGTTAATAAAATTTCTTGTTTTGAAAATTTGAGAAGCTCAATTTTAACATTTTCTTTTGCAAATATTGGCTTCCCATATTCAGCAACAGCGAGAAACTTTGGTTTTAAAAAATCATCTTTTGAAAAGATTGAAGGATACCAGAATACGACAGAAACTTTAAGCGGCGACGATGATTTGCTGTTGCGCGAGGCAATCAGAAATAAAATGAAGATTGGGACTTTGAACGGAAGAGACTCTTTTGTATATTCGTCAACAAAAAAAAGTTTAAGCGATTACATAAAACAGCGGTCACGACACACTAAAACTTCTCTTTACTATTTGCCATCACATCAAATCATCATTGGAATTTGGCATTTAATAAATTTATTCTGTTTATTTTCGCCTCTTTTTTCAGCAGTTAATATTCTTTTTATCATTCCTTTTTTTATAAAGACATTATTAGATATAATCACAGGGCTCGTTTACCAAAAAAGATTCGGATATAAATTTAGCCTTTTTGAAATATTTTACCTTCAGATAGTCTATGAAGTTTTTTTAATCATTAATTTTGCCGGAGCGATTTTTAGGAAGGAATCATGGAACTAAAAACTGAAGAGATCTCTGCTCCTTGGTTGGACCCTCATCATCCAAATTTTGAAAAATGGAGACGCAGCAGGTCACTTTCAGAAGAAAGAGGCAAGTTAGTTAAGGAAATATTATCCAAGTCGTTAATTCTTGAAAATTTAAGAATATTAGATTTAGGTTCCGGCGAGGGCGGTACAGCTAAAGTTTTTTCAGAAGCCAATAAGGTTGTAAGCTTAGATTTAAGCTTGCTGCGACTTCAGAGACAATCAGAATATGGAAACAAAATTTCACGAGTAAATGCCGACGCTTTATTTCTTCCGTTTAAGAAAAATTCTTTTGATCTAGTTATTATTCAAGATGTAATAGAGCACGTAGCTAATCCATTGGAGCTCATTTCACTTGTCCATTCGACAATTAAAGAAGGAGGCAGCGTCTATTTAAGCACTCCTAACAAATTATCTTTTATAAATTTTATTTCTGATCCACATTTTGGTTTACCGGTGATTTCACTTCTGAGAAGAGAAGATATCAGAAAGTATTTTCTTAAATTTTTTAGAAAGAAAGATTATCCGCGGAAAGATATTGCACAGCTTTTATCATTAACTGAGTTAGAGAGCCTTTTTCAAAATAAATTTAAGTTCAATCTTCAAACCAAACAGGTCGTTAAAAAACTTATTGAAGGGAATAAAGGAATAGTATGGAGCAGCTTTCATCTTTCTATGATAAGAGCTCTTAAAAAAATAGGATTGGGCAGAGCGTTACTAAAAATTTCCGATAATAACTTAGGTATAGTAAACAAGTACTTCACACCTACTTATTATTTCATATTAAAAAAATCAGGAAATATTTGATAACTCATATTACGCAGACAATTTCAAATATAAAGGAAGTGAAGTGCGTCAACTTAGTAACTATATTTTTAATTGAGAATCGGTTCGATTTTTTTGATTTTAGATCTATATAATGGCTTTTTATGTCATCCCTGCCTACCGAGAATGTTGCAGTACTCTCCTATTTAGTCTCGAACGTAAAGAGAGATCTCAAAACTTTCTAAAATGGGATTTCTCAGTCGAATACTCCTTCGAAATGACATCTGGAAGTTGTGTAACAGACTCGGTAGGCAGGGTTGAAATGACATTTTGGAGTTGTGCAACAGTCTAATACGGCAGACAGGTATTCCAAAGAATAAGTGACATGATTTAATTAGTTCAATTTGATTTGAAAATCTAAAGACATATTTTTGAGCCAAAAGAAATTAAAAGTCAAAATGGAATACAAAAAATTAGCCGAAATGGCAGTAGAAGCAAAATCAAGTTCGCATCCCCCCTACTCAAATTTCCATGTAGGAGCAGCGCTTTTAACAGACGAAGAGAAAGTTATTATTGGAGGAAACATCGAAACATCCTCCTACAGTTTAACAATTTGTGCTGAACGTGTAGCGGTATTCAAAGCTTTTTCAGAAGGTGAAAGGAAATTCAAAGCGATTGCAATTGCGAGCGATGCACCGGGATTTTGCCCGCCTTGCGGAGCATGCCGCCAGGTAATGCTTGACCTTTGCGGAGATATAGATATAGTTATGGTTAACAATAAGAATGAAATTAAAGCTTTAAGGCTATCCCAAATGCTGCCGTATCCTTTCGGCGACAATGAACTTCAATAATTATATATAGAGAGACAATATGTTAGAAAGAGCACCTCATTCTATGCCTAAAGAGACCGGATGGATAGAAGTCATTGCCGGATGTATGTTCAGCGGTAAGACAGAAGAATTGATCCGGAGATTAAGACGGGCTACAATCGCAAAGCAGAAAGTAAAAATTTTCAAACCAAAAATAGATAACAGATATTCCTCCTCAGACATCGTTTCACACAGTGAACAATCCCTTCCTTCAATATTAATTGATGATATAAATGAAGTATTAAACTCGTCATAT
>JAJYCM010000055.1 GCA_021778375.1 Bacteroidota bacterium | reverse complement strand
GCTAATGTTCTGACGTCGCGGTAATCTTTACCCTCAATAATTCCTTTGTAACCTAAAACTCCCTTAACTTCGGAAATATCAGTTCTTGTTAAAGGAATACGAAGATTTAGCGCCGCATTTTTCTTATAGCGCAGTTCGTTTAAGAAAAGGATGTTATCGCCGTCTTTTCTGACTATCAATGTCTCTGAGGTTTTGCTTGGTATTGGCCATTGTCGAATTAGCGGATATAGATAATCGTTAGGAAGAATGCGGAATATTAAAGCGGCAATAGGAATTTTATTTTTGCCTAAAATCGGTGCAATAATATTTAAGTGAATAATTTTATGATTAGCTGAAAAATGAAAATCAGAGAAGATAATTTTTCTATTTTTAATTGCAGAATCAATATCTTTAATTGTTATTGAATCAATATCATTTGTCTGTTTATTTTTATTTAAAGAAAAAAGAACCTGATCCTTTTTTGAGACGAGATAAATATTACCATATCCATGGTTGTGTTCTATGGGTAAAAGTGTTTTAGCAAAATATCCTTCAAACAGTTTTTTATTTCTACCGGCAAGCAGACTGGCAGTGTTGTGTATGAATGTTTGATTTGTGGAAAAGAATTCTGCTTCAGATAACCTTTCACTTCTCCACTGAATAATTTGGTTTATTTTTAACTGAGCAATAGCGCTTAGCTCGTTAAATTGTTGTTTGCGTATTGAATTCTCTTCGATTTGGTAGAAGTAATATCCGGCGGAAATAATCAAAATAATAATTGCGATGAACGTTAAAAGCAGCGTTCGCTTTTTAATAGTTTTAATTGATTTGTTTTTCATTGCATTTCCGTTTCTTTTACTAACTCATGTAACGCAGACAATTTCAAATATAAAGGAAGTGAAGCACAAAACCGCCGAGGTTTAGGAAACTTCGGAGATTTCTCACTATGTAATAATAACCTTTTGCGTAAGGTGGCTTACTAAGTACAGGTATTAACCATATTAGTAACCTGTATAAAATATATAAATAATGATTAAGGACAAATTGAAAACGGCACATTAAGATTTGGAATTTCTGATTATAAATAATTTTCTTTTCTAATGACAAAGTTGGAATTATATCATACATTTGTAACATGACACAGGAAAATATTCTACAACTTCCAATTGAAGAAGCCCCTTTTTGCATAATAGACGTCGAAACAACCGGTTTATCACCGGCGCGTAACGGAATTATAGAGATTGCAATGGTGAAGGTTTTTAATTTTAAGATAGTTGATCAATACAATTCGTTTGTAAACCCCGGCAAAGAAATTCCATATTTCATTACTCAATTAACCGGAATAACTAACGACGATGTTTTTAACGCTCCATTTTTTGAGGATATTGTTGATGAAGTTACCGATTTTGTTTCGGATGAAATTATTGCAGGCCATAATTTTTCATTTGATCTTGGGTTTCTCAGAAAAGAATACCGTTACTGCGGAAGAGACTTCCTGACAAACTTAAATTTTTGCACATTAAAAATTGCACGCCGGCTTTACCCGTTTCTCAGGAGTAAATCGCTTGGGACTGTTGTGAATCATTTGAGACTTAACAATTCATCCTCCCACCGTGCATTGGGAGATGCAGAAGTTACCGCCCGTGCTTTTATTAAAATGGCTAAGGAGCTTAAAAACAATTACCAAATAAAAACTGTAAACGACCTAATAAACTTCCAACAATTTCCGAAGTCGTTGCAATTTCACAACACAAAAGTTAAAAAGAAACTTGGCGAAGATGTTTCAGCGTTACCGGATGCGCCTGGTATTTATTATTTTTTAAATTCGCGCGATGAGATAATATATATCGGAAAAGCTAAATCATTAAAGAGCCGGGTTAAATCATATTTCTCGAGTGCGGCTCCAAGGAAGGCAAAAAAGATTGTACAGCAAGGTGCAAGGCTAAAAATAGAAATCACTAATTCCGAGCTAACCGCTTTGCTTGCAGAAGCGGAATCCATTAAGGTGTTAAAGCCAAAGCACAATACTTTATTAAAAGAATATGGCGATAAGTATTTTCTTAGGATAAATATTTTAAATTCTTTTCCGGTTCCGGAAATTTGTAATAATTTCGATTTTGATGGTAATGATTATTTCGGGCTATTCATTTCGAGAAAGAAAGCGGCGGCAGTGTTGGATATGATAAATAGGACCTTTGCTTTAAGAGAATGTTCAGAAGCTGAATTTTCTAAGGAACGAAAATGTTTTCTTGCGGAAATTGAACGTTGTACTGCTCCCTGCATTAATAAAGAAAGAACTGTCTATACTGAAGAATTGAACAAAGTTTATGAATTCCTTTACGGTAAAAGCCAATTTGCACTTAACCGTCTTTTAATTAAAATGAAAGAATACTCTAACGATCTAAAATATGAAAAAGCAGCGGAGGTGAAGGAGATTATAGATTTAATTTTATCACAAATTCATAAGTCTTCCCTTCTCGCCGAACCAGTTAATCTTGCAAATGTATTGTTTGAAATTGTGGAGGGAAATAACCACGATTATATTGTAATGCTCACCGGGAAAATATTTATTAAGAAATACGTTGTTAAAGAAAAAGATTACTTTGAAGATGCGCTTGATGATTATTTTGACATGACTATCAACCGAAAAGTTTTACCTGATGAAGAAGACCTTGAAAAAATTAAAATCACTTTGAATTGGTTAGTAAAAAACAGGAATAAGGTGAGAATATATTACTTAAAGGATTATCGAAACAAGCAAGAGCTTTACTCCAAATTGAGCAGTTTTAACAGTACCGCCGATATTCCAGAAGAAACTTATTTTGACGTGAAATTCTTAATCGACAATTTCCAAAAAGAGAAGGTAGCTGTTGAGGAAGAAATCTGATGTTACGCAGACAATTTCAAATATAAAGGAAGTGAAGTGCAAAACCTCCAAGGTTTAGGAAAACCTCGGAGGTTTCTCACTATCTAATAATAACCTTTTGCGTAAGGTGACTTATTTAAATGAAAGTAATTTACTTCCAAAAAACCGGAGATAATTAACGCAGTTTAACTTTTAGAAATTATTCATACCTCAATGCTTCTATAGGGTCCATGTTCGCGGCTTTGTATGCCGGATAAGTTCCGAAAATAATACCGACTAAGATGCATAATGAAAAGCCTATGAACACCCAGTCAACCGGAATTGCCATTTGGGCATTTAATTGAGAGCCGGCAAGGTTACCAACCCCGACCCCTAAGACGATTCCAATTAGACCTCCAATCATACAAAGCGTAATTGCTTCAACAAGGAATTGAGAAAGTATTGATGATCTTCTTGCTCCAATGGCTTTTCTAATACCAATTTCTCTTGTTCGCTCTGTAACCGATACGAGCATAATATTCATAATACCAACGCCCGCGGCAATTAAAGCAATAATCGAAACAGCCATTGCGCCAATTTTTACTCCGCCTGTAATCTTGTTAATCTGTCCTATCAAGGAGTCATTACTATAAATATCAAAATCATTATCTTTCCCCGGTTCAACTTTTCTAATAGTCCTCATATAGCCTATTGCGGCATCAATAGTGGCATTATAGTCTCCTTTTGTATAAGACATAACCGTAATATTAACACTCTTTCCATATTTCCCATATTTGGATTCGAAAGTGGTCAGCGGCATTATAACATTATTGTCCCTGCTTGAGCCAAACATTGAGGGCTGCTTATCAAGAACGCCTATTATTTTAAGAGGAAGGCCGTCAACTCTTACATATTGTCCAACAGGATCAATATTTGGGAAAAGCTTTGTGACTATATCCTGCCCAATATCGCAAACATCGTTAGAGTATTGTACATCCAAAGATCTTATTTCTCTTCCTGACGCAATTGACCAGTTATTAGTTTTGAATGCTTCAGAAGTAATTCCGGCTACTTCAATATTTGGATTAGTTTCTTTTGCACCGAATTTAATTACTTTACCGCCTTGCCATTGTTCGGCGCCAACATACTGTGCTTCAGTAAGCATACTTTTCAAACGATAATAATCATCGAGCGTAATATCTTTTCTATTTCTATATTTCAACCATGCGCCCGGACCACCGGACATTATTGCCGGAAACTTTTGAATTTGAAAAGTATTTTGTCCAAGTTGTGAAAATCCATTTTGAATACTATCTTGAAGCATTGTAATAACTGTCATTATAACAATGATTGAAAATATTCCTACAACTACACCCAGAATAGTAAGCATAGTTCTAAGTTTATTCCCTTTTATTGATTGAAGGGAAATCATTACTATTTCACTTAGTTTCATTTATTCAAACCTCAAAGCTTCTACAGGGTCCATCTTAGCCGCAGTATATGCAGGTGCAAATCCTGAAACTAATCCTGTAATTAAGGAAACAACAATTGCCAAGACTACCGCGCTGTATTGCACGGAAGTCGGGATGAATTGATTAACAAGAAAACTTAATAATATTGCCGCTATCAGCCCAATGATTCCTCCTACTAAGCATATAATGGAAGATTCTAAAAGAAATTGCGCAAGTATAGCGCTTTTCCTTGCACCGATTGCTTTTCTTAAACCGATTTCTTTTGTCCTTTCGCGTACCGAAACAAACATGATATTCATAATTCCGATTGCTCCTACAAACAATGAAAGCCCTGTAATAAATAAGCCTGCAATCTGAATGACGCCGACTACTTTGTTATATTGTTCAATTAATGCTTCTTGCTGGTTAATTGAAAAGTCATCAGGTTGATTGAAACTCAAGCCTCTTACTTTTCTAAAAATTCCGTCTGCTTCTTCTTTTGTGTCTTCAAGCAATGCCGGACTTGCAGCGCGAACATTGATCGTAATACTTTGATGGCGCTCGTCAAGGAAATATTTAAATATAGTGCCTATAGGAACATAAACCTGGTTATCAGGATTAAAACTTCCAAGCATAAAACTCCCTTGTTCAGTCAATACTCCTACAACCCGATAAGAAACAGCACCTATTTTTATATCATTGCCGACCGCATTCCCATGAGGAAACAATGTTTTCGAAACCGCACTTCCTAAGACAGCTACATTTCTTGCCCCGTTGCTTTCGATATCGGTAAAAAATCTTCCCTGGTCAAAAGTAAAGTTTGTCGTTTTAACATAATCAGCATCCGAGCCTGTAACAAAGACACTATTAACCACGTTCGTTTTATATTTAATATTTTGGTTCGTTGCGGTAGTTGGTGCGACAGCAAGAGGAAGTTTAGCCATTTCTTTATATTTCTGAAATTCTTCCATTGTTATTTGACGACGATTCCTCATTTTCCACCAATCTGTATTTGAGAACCATTGCCATTTGGAAATGTATAGTACATCGGAACCAAGCGAACTGATACCTTTTTGAAACGAATTATCAATACCCTTTATAGCGGTTGTCATTAAGACTACAACCGTAATTCCGATAAAAATACCGAGCATAGTTAGTGCAGAACGAATCTTGTTTGCCCTAATTGCTCTTAGCGCAATCATAAAGCTCTCTTTTAATTCATACGATAAGAAAGCAAGCTTAGACATATTTTATTTCCATAAATTTAATTTCATAATTATTATAGCTCAAACCGCAAAAGCAAATTACTAATTCACCTTTCGCAGGATTTCAATTGGGAGTAATGGAATGTTGGAGTAATGAGAAAAAATTAATCGATTCCATCACTCCACTATTCCAACATTCCATCACCCTACTACTACAAAAATTGGGTAATATTAGTAACTCAACTCACCGCTGGATGTAGCTTCGGTATATAGCGATTTGCTACAGGTGAATCAGATTCAATTAATCCATCCTTAATTCTAATAATTCTCGCGGCATGTTCCGCAATATATTCTTCGTGAGTAACTAGAATAATAGTGTTACCTTTTTCATAAATTTCGTTGAATAAAAGCATAATTTCCTCACCGGTTTTAGAATCAAGATTTCCGGTAGGTTCATCTGCAAGAATAATTGAAGGTCTCGTTACTATTGCACGAGCAACAGCAACACGCTGACGTTGTCCTCCTGATAGCTCATTTGGTTTATGGTGCATTCTTTCTTTTAACCCTACGTCTATCAAAGCTTGTTCAGCTCGTTCTTTTCTTTCGGCAGAAGGGAGACCGGCATAAATCAAAGGAAGTTCTACATTATGCAGAGCATCTGAGCGAGCTAAAAGATTAAAAGTTTGAAAGACAAATCCGATTTCTCTGTTTCTAATTTTTGCAAGATCGTTGTCAGACATTTCACTAACGCTTACGCCTGTAAACTCATATTTACCTGAAGTTGGCGTATCCAGACATCCGAGCATATTCATCAATGTAGACTTGCCAGAGCCGGACGGACCCATGATAGCAACATATTCATGTTTATCTATGTTAAGTGATACATCTCGAAGAGCATGAACTTCTTCCGTACCAACTTGATAAACTTTCGCAATATGTTCAATATTAATTATGTTCATCTTTTCTTCCAAGCTTAAGTTTATTGATTTGAGTACATCTTACTTTTGCTTTCTACCTTAACATCAGAACCATCATGTAAATCTGTAGATATAGCTTTATAACTTCCGGTAACAACTTCTTGACCTTGCTTTAATCCGTCAATTATCTGGATATAATTATCGTCGCTAATACCTGTCTTTACGTTAACTGCTTTTGCTTTATTTTTATTTACGACAAAAACAATTTCTTGAATTTTATTCCCGTTATCTTTTTTCTTTACTTGATTATCCTGACCTTTATTTTGAGCTTGTTTCGCTTCAGATATGTTGCTTCTTGCTGTAACGCTTTGAATCGGAACACTTAGAACATTATTCAACGTTTTTGTCTCAATACTTGCATTACAAGACATACCCGGCCTAAAATTATTATCAAAATCGAGGAACTTTAATTTAACTTCAAAATTAACTACTTGATCCTGCGTGCTTGTACCGGTAGTTAGCGCGCTATTGCCTATTTGATAAACTATTCCCTTAAATACTTTATCTCCGAATGCATCAATTTTAATTCTTGCTGTGTCTCCAGGAGAAACTAATACCACATCGTTTTCATCAACATCAACAACGGCAAGCATACTTTTGAGGTCGGAGATGGTCATTACATTTGTCCCCTGGCTGAATCCGCTTCCTAAAACTCTTTCACCAAGTTCAACGTTCAATTGGCTTACAGTACCGGTCATTGGTGAATAAATAGTCGTCTTGCTTAATTGATCCAATTGTACTTTGAGAGCTGCTTGCATTTGCTGAATTTGTGCTTGTGCGCCTTCATAAGCACCTTTAGCTGAGAGATATGTGCTCTTTGCTGTTTCAAGATCAGAATCGCTTGCAAGATTTTTTGCGCGTAGTTGTTTAGTTCTATTATAATCAGCAGTGACTTTATCAAGCTGTGCTTTATTCATTGAAAGAGTGGCTTTAGCTGAATTGAGGCTTGCCTCAGATTGTTGAACTTGGGCACGATAAGCATCTGACTTTATTTTTATAAGAAGCTGCCCTTTTTTAACAAAATCGCCTTCTTTAACCGGCAGTTCCACAATTTCGCCTGTTACTTCCGGAGTAATTACAACTTTAAATTCAGGGTCTAGTGTACCGGTTGCTGTTACACTTTGAGTAATAGTTCGTATAGAAGCTTTTTCTATTTGTATAGGAACTATTTCATCTCTTTTCCCTCCAAGAAATGCAATTAAAGCAAGAGCAATTACTAACACTCCAATTGTAGAAAATATTATTATTTTCTTTTTTGACTTTTTTTGTTTACCAATAGCCATTTGAAAAATTCTCCTAATTTAAATTTTTATTCATACTGTTTAAAGTTGAGAACACCGAGATAATATTTTAGCTGCTGATTAAGAACGATATATTGAAACTCGGCATTGATTAAGCTTGTTTGAGCATTTGTATAATTTGAATTTGCAACTAAAACATCAAGCAAGGTTCCTGATCCTAATGTATATTTCTCTTGAGTTATCTTTTGGTTTTCTCCTGCGGAAGCTACGTTTCTCTTATTCACCTCAAGGCTTTTTTCTGCAGCTTGAATATTTAAGTAGGTCTGCTGTAAATTTTGTTTGATTGTTCTTCTTAGATCATCTACATCAACTTGCTTATTCATAGCATTGACTTCGGCGGCCTGCACCTGGTTATCAACATTAAAACCTGAGAAAATCGGAATGCTTAAAGTTAATCCGGCAGAATAAGTTCTTGACTTCGATAAGTTGTCTATTTGATTTGCGAAAAGATTGTAACCTGCGCTTCCAGTTAAGCGAGGGAAATAACTACCTTCTGACATTGTAATACCATTTTGCGCGCCCTGAAAATCCAACTCTGCGCTTTTATAATCATCTCTTGATGCTAAAGCCTGTTTAACAAGTTGGTCAATATTACCGAACTGAGCAGAAAGATCAGAGTTTAAAACATTCTCTTCTTGATTAGTAAGGGAATCAGAAAAAGTATAATTAGTTAGCACATCAAGTCCCAAATAATAAAGTAAATTACTTTTTGAAATTTCTAAATTATTATTTGTTTGAATTAAATCAAGTTCAGCATTTCCTTCTTGAACTTGCTGTGCATATACATCGGCTAATGTAACCGCACCAAGTTTATTTTTTTCAATAATTGTCGCTAAATTCTCTTTATTCCACTTTACATTATCTTCCTTTACCTTTAACAACTGTATGTTGTTGACAACAGCGTAGTAAAGGCTGATAGTTTGAAAAACAATATTTTGCTTTAGATTCTCCAACTGAAGCTTTGCAGATTCTAATTGCTTTTTGCTTTGCGAAACTGCTGCGATATTTGAAAGTCCATCGAATAATGTCCAAGATGCATTTACACCGGCAGTATAATTATATGTATCGGTAGAAGAACTTGGAGTAGCAGGAAGACTGATTGTAATACCTTGAAAGGTATATGTTCTTCCGCTTGTACCTGGTTGAATTGATCGGTTCCAACCGTAACTGCCTTGGGCGTTAATGCTCGGTAAAAGACTTCCCCAAGAAGCTTTATACGCTGATTCAACGGATTTTAAGCTGTTCATTGATTTTTGCAATGTGGTGTTCCTATGAAGCGCAATATTTACAGCCTTGTCTAAAGTTAATTCGGACTGTCCGTAAGTAATTACCGAAAAGGCAAAAATGGCAAATATGAATTTATGGAAGATGCGCATTATTTACTCCAAATATTATTTAATTTTTATATTCTGATTCACAAATTTAAAATTGAATAAGTTATGCTATTTAATTTAACATCTCTAGATTCCAGTCAATTTTAAATGTAAAAATACGATTTACTCATATAGTTAAAAAGCCAATTTTATAAACGGTAAGATAATTACTTGTACGGCGATTTAACTAAATTAAGGTTAATGGTTATAAATTAAGTTTCTGCTTTATGGATAATAAATATTGAAATGCTTCTTCATAATTGTTACCAATTTTCCCGTCCAGTATTGCATCTTCAATTGCGGTTTTAATCTCTCCGACTTTCTTTGACGGTTTTAAATTACACACCTCCATTATTACTTCACCACGAACTGGAGATTGGAATGCCCGTAGTTTATCCTTTTCTTCAACTTCCCAAACTTTTTTCATAACTCTTTCGTAGTTGTCTAAATATTTCGAAACTTTACCAGGATTTTTGCTCGTAATATCTGCTCTGCAAAGAGTTATCAAATCTCCTAAATCTTCTCCGGCAGTAACAATAAATCTTCTAATTGCGCTGTCGGTTACCTCTTCTTTAGCGAGTGCAATGGGACGAAGATGAAGTCTGATTAATTTTTCAATATAATCCATTTTGGTAAAAGGAAGCTTGTATTTAGTAAAAATATTTTTCATCATTCTTGCTCCAAGCTCTTCATGACCATGGAATGTCCAGCCAATTTCCTCAACAAATTTTTTTGTTTGTGGTTTTGCAATATCATGTACAAGTGCGGCAAATCTTAGCCAAACATTATCCGTAGCTTTGGAGATATTATCCACTACCTGGCAAGTATGAAGAAAAACATCTTTATGATGGTAATCCATTCTTTGATCCACTCCGGATAAATTTGCAATTTCGGGAAAGATTATTTCCATAACCCCTGAGTAAAAGAGCAATTTAAGTCCAACGGATGGCGCAGGCGAAGCAAGTATTTTGAAAAACTCATCCGTAATTCTTTCTTGTGAAATAATCCTTAGCCTTTCCTTTAACTTCCCCGCCGCTAAGTTAATATCTTCAGAAACTGCAAAATTTAATTGTGAAGCAAAGCGATAAGCGCGCATTATTCTAAGAGGATCATCATCAAAAGTAATTTCAGGATCCAGCGGAGTTTTAATTATTTTACTTTTGATATCAGCCAGCCCGTTATAAGGATCAATTAAATCACCAAAAGTCTTCTCGTTCAGCGATATTGTTAATGTATTAATTGTAAAGTCCCTGCGTTGAATATCATCTTCAAAAGTGCCGGATGTAACTACAGGATTGCGGCTATCTTTAGTGTAGGATTCTTTTCGTGAACCTACGAATTCCAAATCATAATCTTGAAATTTAAAATGCGCAGTACCGAAATTCTTGAATATTGTTACTTTATTTATTCCAAAAAGCTTTGCTAATGCGGTGGCAAATGCGGCACCATCGCCTATCACTAAAAAATCAATTTCATTCCTTGAACGATTCAATATTAGGTCCCTCACAAAACCTCCAACGATAAAAACCTGAATGTTTTTTTCGCCGGCTAATTTTGAGGCGTTGGTCGTAAAAGGATATTTTAATAAGTCTTGAGTAAAATTCATTTAGAAAAATAGTTTAGTGTTTAAGTATATTACTATTAAAATTTCGAGTGTGCAAAAATATAAGAAGCGTTTGAATTACACCAATTTATTTTTTTTATATTTTCTTCTAAAAATAGATTGAAGTCCGGGTCATTATTGTATTTCAAAGCAAGCGCCCCGGTTTTTTGGGCGGTCTCAAAATCCAGATTCTCGAACATAAAATTCGATATTTTATAAAGCGCATAACTGCTTTCATAATTGTTGACAGTAAGAGGTTTTGAAAACATCTGTTTAATAATAGCGTAGCTAATATTAAAATATCTTGCCAGATCAATAAGCACCGGTAGAGAAGAATAATCGTAATTTATTACATTCAGGTCTTTCAGTATAAGGAACCGGTCATAATTATTTCCGGCTAAATATATCTTTAAAAGAGAATCACTATTCATCAGACTTAACCTGACTTTAGCAAGATAAAAATATTTTCTATTCGGATTTTGGATAAGCATAATTCTGTATAATGAATCCGCACCGGAAGTATTTCCGGCAAGGAAATCGATATCCGCTAATTTTAATTCAACACCAAAATAATAGGAAGTATTTTTAAATTCTTTAATTTTCCCTTTCAGAAAACCGGCAGCTTGAGGCGTTTTGTTTTCTTTGACCAAACAATCAGTTAATCCAATTAAGCTGGAATAATTACCTGTTAGATTTTGAATTTCATAAAATAATTTTTCAGCGGAGGAATAATCTTTGTTATTAAAATACTTCCATGCATTTGTCAGGCGGTTTGCTACATATCGCGGGCATACTTTGTAGAAGATAGACTTCCATCCAAAATAATAATTTGCTTCGTTGAGATTTAGATTAAACTTCAGACTGTCAAGATAATTATAATACAGTTTAACTTTTTTATTTATTTCAGTTCCGTACACTTTTTTGAAATTATTTGATGAGTAGAATTTTTCAAATTTCTTTATCCCGAAGTTTGAGATTAAGTATTTTGAAAACGAGCCGGCATAGACATAGGAAAGAGAAGAGGTCTGGGTGTAAAAGCTGAATCCGCCATATAGTCCAGGCAGATTAATTTTATATCCGTTCTTGTATGCTAAAGCTGCCATGAAGTCAATAGAGTGTTCATCAAAATATGGGTCGCCAGCTACAGCGGCGCCCTCAATTAATGCGGGATTTATACCACCAGCAACTTTAAATATACCAACTCCAAACTTTGAAGTAAAACAATGTGCTATTTCGTGCCTCAATGTTTCTTCATAATCACCCAAAGATGTGAAGGAACAGGTAAGCCAGGGTTTTGCAATGTCGGCATTAGCAGAGCCGATTAATACTTTTTTTTGTTCGTCATTCAAAAAGATATAAGAATTAATTTTTCCCGGCATTTCATAACC
>JAJYCM010000054.1 GCA_021778375.1 Bacteroidota bacterium | reverse complement strand
TTACTTTTTCTCATAAACGATTTATATTAGATGTGCGCTACTCAAAAAGTATTACTGAAATTTATACAGGCGCTTATCTGAGTACGATTTCAATTTCATTAGGGTATGCATTTAAATAAAATTATAATCCTGCTTCAAACTGCCATTGATTTACCTTTAGGTCCCGGCTACATTTTCTGGGCAATTTAATAATATTCATAACCTACTTAGCTTCTCCTATAATCAACTAAATTATTTCACTATTTAAATATGAAAGCTCTTTTGAAAAATATTTTATTGGATCTCATCTGCTGAAGGGAAATTATATGGTTGGGAGATGTAAAATTACTAATTCGAAAAATGTTTATGCCAGTATACTAACTACGTTTATAAATCCTTTTACTAATTATTCCATTCAATAGAAACACACATTAGAATCTTTCGGTAATAATAAAACATTGAATTGTTGTCGCAGTTCCGGGTAAGGATTATAATCAACTCTTTCACCGCTCTCACTATTATTCTGATTATAAATTAAATTTAAAGAACCTTTAAAATAATTAGAGTTGATTTGGCGAAAGTTACTTACATAAACATTTGAAGTAAAAAAGATTTGAATTTCAAAAAAGCTCATTCCATTTACATGAGCCATCTATCGGACTTGAACCGATGACCTGCTCATTACGAATGAGCTGCTCTACCAACTGAGCTAAGATGGCTTTCTTAGAAAAAGATTTAGAAGGATTTTTTGAACCAGTTTATCTTAACTTTTTCTTATGACGATTTTTTCTCAATCGTTTTTTTCTTTTATGAGTGGACATTTTATGCCGCTTACGTTTTCTTCCGCAAGGCATTAGTTACCTCCTTGGTTTGTGCTATGTGATTGTAATAATTCTTCTGCTTTCTTGCCATAATCTGAACCTGGGTCTAAAGCAACTGCTTTTTGAAGCCATTTTTTTGATCCTGCGAGATCGCCTTTTGTTAAGCTAACAATACCTAAGTCAAGATAACCGATTTGATGTTTCGGGTCATACTTGATTGCTTGTTCCATTTCTTTTATTGCAGTATCATAATCTTTTAGATTATAATAGCAGATGCCCATATCAATTCTTGCATCGGGGTCTTTAGGTACAAGTGCTAAATATTGTTTGTAGTTGACTATTGCCTGGTCAAATAAATTTGCATCATTTTTTGCATGCGCTAAACTAAGGATTGCCGAAGTGTCTTGAGGGTTTTCTTTAACAACTTTTTCAAGATCATTTATTTTCTGGATACTGCCTAAATCAACACCAGAACTTTGATCTTGAGCTACATTCTGAGGAGCCTTAGGAGTTGGCGAAATGATAAAGTCCAGTGCACCTGAAAAAATCAAAATTAGAAGAGAAATCCCAAGCCCGATTGCAATAATAGTAATTACTCTTGCTTTATTTAATTTTTTTAAATTTTGATTTGGAGCTGAGATTTTCTTATTTGGTAGATTAACCTTATTTGTCTGTTTGTAATTTTGTTTTTTTGATTTGCTAAATTTATTTGCCGCAGCAAGTTCTTCCTTTTTCACTGCATTTCCCGACGGCGCATTTGGATTATTTAATTTGGCGCCGCAACCGGTACAAATAAAATTATGAGAATTGTTTTCTTCTCCGCAAATTTCACATAACAATAAATTTTCAGATAATTCATCAGATTTTTTTGGGGAGTTTTTAGTCAGGCTATTCTCATCGACTTGCTGGGTTACTTTAATCAACTCAAAGCCGCATTCAGGACAAAATTTAAATTCTCTTTCTAATTTTACGCCACAACTCGGACAAAACTTATGCATTCTTATTTTTTCTCTTTCATACCTTTATCAACTAATTCCTTAAAGTCTTTTGAAAACTTAAATGTGGGGACATAATGCTCCGGGACAAATACCGATGCACCACTCTTGGGATTACGCGCTTGGCGTGCATTTTTCTTTTTTACTTTGTAGCTCCCAAATCCTCTTATTTCAATCCCTTTTCCTTCCTTTAAATAGTCAATCACCGTTGTAAAAAAACCTTCAATTATTGCTTCGGTTTCCAATTTAGTAAGACCCGTTCCTGCCGCAACTTTATCAACTATATCAGCTTTAGTCATTGTTCTTCTTCCTATCAAATATTTATGATTTTTTTTATCCAGACATTAAATTTATCAAACATTCAAAATAAAATCAAATTAAACTGTTTTAATAAATATATTTAACTGCCAAACCCAAATAATTAGAAGGCAATTAAAACAATATGTAAAGATAACTATAATTAGCTAAAATTCGGCTATAAATATTACCACAAATAATCTTTCAATACCTAAAAAGTCTCAAAATGAAAAAATATCTCAATTAAGGAACTTTAAAGAAATAAAAATTGAGATTATTGAATATATACGCTGGTATAAAAATTGATTCTTATCAAGAAAAAACTGGACAAACTAAGATGGATTTACTTGAAATAATAATTTTTTCTTTGAAACTATTCACACTTTTTTCTTTAATTGTGGTTGCTACTTCTTATGCTATCTATAAGTTTAGAAGCAATTCAAAAGTAAAACCTTATATGCGCCCGACACTTGTTTCGGAAAATAAAATCCAAATTGAAGTTGAGAAAAAAATTGTCGAGGTACTTAAACAAGAAAACAAAAGATTTATCATTATGAATCAGGCTGGATTGCAACCTGAAGAGAATAGAATGTTTTATGATACTCCGAACAAAAAGCCAGTCAGACGACAATCAACCAATGGATTTAATATTTATAATCATTATTCAAGCAGCAGTTTTGAACCAATGCATAAAATTAAGCTTTAGAGTTATCGGGAGAGACAACTCTAAAGCCCTTCAATTTTTATTTAGAATTATTCTTAAAACTTAAATTTCTTATCATTTCTTTTACGTTGTAGGGAGCAGGTAAACCTCCGAGATATTTGTGAAACCAATCCAGGTGTGCGTCATAATAAAGCGGCATTGATTTAATATTATCGGGCCAGTGCCCATCATTTTTAAATATAATTAAACGCGAAGGAACACCTAAAGTTTGAAGTGTTGTAAAATATTCAATGCTTTGGTTATAAGGAACCCTAAAATCCCTTTGCCCGGTGAATATTAAAGTCGGCGTCGAAAAATTCCTTGCATAATGAGAAGGTGAAAACTTGGTATAGTCTTCTGAGTTCCACGGTAGCCCGCTTAAATCATGATTAACAAACCAAAGTTCCTCAGTGCTTCCCCACATCGAAGTTAAGTCATAAACACCCATCATAGATGCCAAGCATTTGAAGCGCTTGGTTTTAGCCTGAAACCAATCCATCATATAACCGCCGTAAGACCAACCCATAGCGCCCATCTTGTTTTTATCAACATAAGGAAGCTTCTCAATGGCATCGGTAACTTTCATTAAATCTTCAAAAACTTTACCTCCCCAATCACCTGAAATCTCAGCGGTGTAGGCTTCGCCATAACCTGTCGAGCCATGTGGGTTTGCAAATGCGACAACATAACCAGCACCCGGATAAACCTGCCAGTCACCTCTAAATGAATCCATCCACTGCATCTGCGGCCCGCCGTGAACATTTAAAATCAAAGGATATTTCTTATTAGGGTCAAAATCATGCGGCTTTACTATGAATACTTCAACCTTCTTTCCTCCCGTTCCTTCAACCCACATCTTTTCAACGGGACGAACATCAACATCTTCTAAAAATTTCTTATTGAAATCAGTTATTTGTTCAATCTTTCTATCGCCTAAATTTATTCTATATAACTCTCTTGGCTTTGCTACTGAGGAAGCTGCGAAAACTATATCTTTACCTTCATTTGATATCTCAAAACCACCTATAGCTTGATTACGGATTATATTAGTAATTTTATCCGAAGCTAAGTCAACTTTATAAATTGGTTCGTAACCTTCCACTTCTCCCATAAAATATATTTCCTTGGAATCAGGACTCCATCTAAAATCATCGACCCAATTGTCAAAACTGTCGGTTAGTATTCTAGACTTCTTAGTTTGTCTATCATAAATAGCAAGCCTAAATCTATCAGACTCATAACCGGGAACTAATTGAGTACGATAAGCAATATATCTTCCGTCAGGTGAATAAATAGGCCAACCGTCCCAAGCCTTATTTTCTTTAGTAATATTTATCGCATCACCGCCTGTAACCGGAACTATCCACAGGTCTGCATTAGTTGATGCCTCCGGGTGCGGATCGTGATTAGAGACGAAGCACAGTTGTTTACTGTCCGGTGAGAAATTATATCCAACACCTCCGCCAAGCATAAATGTGGGAGATACAAATTTTCCCGGGGTAACATCTGTATAAGTCTTATTCTTAACATTGTAAATAAAAATATGAGTATACTTCCCTGCTGAATATTGTGTCCAATGCCTAAAAAGAAGATGATCCGCAAGGTATGCCTGAATAGGACCGTGTTCAGATGTTGAATCAATTTCTTTGTTACAGTTGTCATTAGCTCCGCAAGAAGGATATACATCCGTTGAGAACGCTACTAAATTTCCGTCTGGAGAAACAACGGGGGCATCAACCCCGGTGGATAAATCAGTAATCTGAGTTGTTTTATTATCTATAAATGAATATTGAAATAGTTGGGGAGTACCATTTTTTACTGCAACATAATCCAGATCACCGTTTTTAGTCCAAACAGGTTCATAAATATTCTTACTTGTATCAGGAATACTCTTTAAATTCGACCCATTTTCATTCATTATGTAAATTTTGGTTGTAGATGTTCCTTTCGGAAGATCATTATCAGTAATAGTAAATGCAATCATTTTTCCGTCATAAGATATTACCGGCGCGCCAACGTTTCTAATCCTGTAAAGATCAGAAATTGTAAAAGCACTTTTCTGAGGAAAAACAATCGTATTAAGGATAATTATTATAAAGAAAGTATATGCGAATATTGTTTTCATCACTACCTCACTAAGTTAAAATGAATCATTAAATATTATTTTACTCTTACAATCATTTCAATTTCAATTGGCGAATTTAACGGCAGCTCATTGACACCGACGGCGCTTCTAACATGCTTCCCCTTTTCGCCAAATATTTTACCAATTAATTCTGATGCCCCGTTAGCAATTTTAGGTTGTCCGATAAAACCATTGGCGCTGTTTATAAACACAGTTAGCTTTACAACCTGTTCTATACGGTCAAGATCATCAACAACGCCTTTTATGACGCTGAGACAATTAAGCGCACAAATTTCGGCAGCTTTACGACCTTCTTCATCACTGATTTCTGCTCCTAATTTCCCTTTAAAATTTAATATACCTTTTTCCAATGGCAACTGGCCCGAAGTGAAGATAAGCTTATCCACGATTAGCGCAGGAATATATGCAGCCAAAGGTTTGGGCGCATCGGGAATTTTTAATCCTAATTCTTCAATTTTATCCTCTATCATATAAACTCCTTTTCTTTTTAATGTCAATGTTAAAGTTTAAGATTTTTATTATCTTGTGTTTTGACTTCTATCGCACAAACTGAATGCCTACTGGCAATAGCGAATTAATTTAGTAATACAATTTTAAGGAATTAACCGAATGAATGAAAATAGATTTAGTGATTTGGTAAACATTATTAGAAGACTAAGAGTGGAATGCCCGTGGGATCGCGAACAAACAAATGATTCGATTAAAGCGGCAACTATCGAAGAAGCTTATGAAGTAGTTGAGTCAATCGATAATAAAGATTTTGATGAGTTGAAGATTGAATTAGGCGATCTACTCCTTCATGTGATTTTTCATACCGTTATTGCGGAAGAAGAAAATAAGTTTAAGCTTGAAGATGTAATTGATTCTATACAGTCAAAGCTAATACGACGCCATCCTCATGTTTTTGGAAATGTTGAAGCCGTGAGCGCGGAAGATGTTAAACGAAATTGGGAAACGATAAAACTTAGTGAAGGACGAAGTTCTGTTCTTGAGGGAGTTCCGGAAAATCTTCCCGCATTGCAAAGAGCATACAGAATTCAAGAGAAAGCTTCTAAAGTTGGCTTTGATTGGGATAAGAAAGAGCAAGTTTGGGAAAAGGTAATTGAAGAAATTGGAGAGATGCATAAATCAGAAAAAGAGGAGACACGAGAAGAATTAGAGGATGAAGTCGGTGATGTATTTTTTGCAATGGTAAATTATTCCAGGTTTTTAGGGATAAACCCCGAATATGCTTTGCGGAATTCAATTAAGAAATTTGTCAGACGGTTTAATTACATTGAAGATAAGGTAAATGAAAGTGGGAGAAAAATTCATGAATCAAATCTTAAGGAGATGGACAAATATTGGAATGAAAGTAAAAAAAGGATTTAAGTAAAGATTCCGGGATTAGATTTCTTGATGAGATATGTAAATATTGAATGGAAACAAAGATTCTTGGAAAAAATAAATTTACACCATTTAAAATCTTAAAATTATTTATTAAGCTTTAGAGCTTTCTTTATTATCCCCATTTTTGAATTTTTCATAAGCATTAATAATATCCTTTACAAGCTTGTGTCTCACAACATCCGATTTATCAAAATAAACAAATCCTACACCTTCAATATTATTAAGAATATCTTTTGCTTCAATCAGACCGCTGACAGATTTAGACGGTAGGTCAATTTGAGTAATATCGCCAGTAATTATAGCTTTAGAGTTTACGCCAAGCCGGGTAAGGAACATTTTCATTTGAGTTGCCGTAGCGTTTTGCGCTTCATCTAAAATTACAAAAGCATTATTCAGAGTTCTACCGCGCATATATGCAAGAGGCACAATTTCGACAATGCCTTTTTCCAGGTAACCTTTTAATTTTTCAGATGGCATCATATCATCAAGAGCATCGTATAACGGTCGGAGATATGGGTCAATCTTTTCTCTAAAATCGCCCGGTAAAAATCCAAGGCTTTCGCCCGCTTCAACTGCAGGACGCGCTAAAACAATTTTATTGATATTCCCTTTTTTCAAAGCAGAAACAGCAAGTGCAACTGCTAAATAAGTTTTGCCGGTACCAGCTGGGCCAATTGCAAAACAGATATCATTTTTCATAGCAGTTTGAAGATAATTTAATTGTCCTGGTGTCTTCGCTTTTATCGCATCATTTTTAGTATAAAGTACAACAGAATCAATTTCTTTTTCGCTGATAATCTCTTTTCCGTGTAGTGCAAGATCAAGAATGGCTTCTACATCGGTGGTACGAAGAGTACCGCTGGTGTTTAATACATATACCATTTCTTTAATAATTTTTTCAACCACTTCAACTTCTTCGAGCACGCCTTTGACCACGAAATTTTCACCGCGTACAACAATTGATGCATTAAATTTATCTTCTATCAATCTAAGGTTACTGTCATTCATTCCCAGCAAAGAGAGCATGTCGGCATTTTCTAAAGTAAATTTTTTTTCAACAGCAGTCATAGTTTCACCAATAAATATAAAAAGCCCTTATCATCAAAAGATAACAAGGGCTTTTCAAAACGAATAAAAGATAGGAACAATTAAGTGACCTTATTTAGCCGGAGCCGGTTTATAGTTCGTTTTAATTTTTTCGTATTTATCCATTTCTTCCTGGGTTAATTTAGGAATCTTGAAATTCTGTTTCGGGAAAATCAAATTTGGATTTTTAATTTCATCGCGGTTAGCTTTGTAGATATTTGGCCAAGCAAAAGCATTATCATAAATATCTTTTTTCTTAGCGATATTCCACAAGCAATCGCCTTTTACAACAGTGTAGGTAATTTCTTTTGGAGCTTCAACCCAAGCATCAAGGGAGGCTTGCATTTGATTGTGAACCTGATCATAAAATTCAGGAAGAGCGCTAATTTTATTTGCTTTCAAAGCATCAAGATCTTTTTGCCTATCAGCTTTAGGTCCTTCGTGTCTTTCAATTTTTCCATTTAATTCGGCTACGGCGCTTCTAAAATTATCAACGTCTGCTTTTGTAGCGCCAATCATTTGATAAAGTTCTTCCATACAATTATCGTAGCCTTGAATTTTTGAAGATTGATCTTTTAGGTTAGCGATATCAGCCGTTAAAGTGCTATCTTCGGTTTGAAGACTTTGTTTTTCGGTTGTAAGACGGGTTATTTCAGCTTGCCATTCGTCTTTTGTCATCTTCTTTTCTTCTTGCGCATAAGTAGCAATCGATAAGAAAAACAAGAGAGCAAGCATTCCAATAAAACTTTTACTTAATTTCATAATGTTTCCTCCGGTTAAATTTAATTTTCAGTTATTTATTAGAAGACATTTTTTCTAAGTTTGCCTTAGTCTCTTCTTTTTCCTTATTGCACTGCGCGAGTTTATCGTTCTTCGCCGCGATTTCTTTTTCCAAGCTAGCTCTTTCGTCCTTCAGGGAATTAGCCTGTGATTGTAATGAGTTAACTTCACTTTGCAGGTTGTTTAGCTGAGCCATTTCAGCTTCGCTAACGCCTCCGCATCCGCTTAAAACTGCCGTTGTTATTCCAAAAGCAGCTATAATAGCAGTGTTTCTTAGAACCTTTGCTATTTTCATATTATAACCTCCAATGATTATTAGTTTAGAAAGTTGTTTAATTTATCTATTTGTACCAAAGTCTACTTCAAATATGCTAAAAATTTTAGAAAATTACATCAATTTTAAAATAATTTCTTTTTTAAATTAAACATATTGACAATTATATTCCATATTTTCCATATTAATTTTGCGTTAGGTTACAATAGGTGTTTTTCGACAAAACTTGAATGGCTAGTTCCGGCAATAATTATGTGATCAAATACAGGGATATCCAAAATTTTTCCCGACTCAACTATTTTTTTAGTTATCTGAATATCTTCGTTACTCGGCTCGGGGTTACCACTTGGATGATTGTGAATTAATATTATACTTGCCGAATTATTTTCAATTGCGACCTTAAAGATTTCTCTTGGATGAACAATGCTGGAGTTTAGATTACCCACCGAAATAACTTCGTACCTGATAATTTTGTTTGCCGTATTCAAACAGACAACAATAAATTTTTCTTTTAAGTCATCAATAAGCAACGGAATAAAGACATCCGCTACTTCTTTAGGCGAGGTTATTTTATTTTCGGAAAACCATTTAGATTGTGATTGTATACGTCTGCTAATTTCAAATGCCGCTTGAAGCGTGGCCGCTTTGTCTTTGCCGATTCCGACAATACTCGTTAAATTTGAAATTGATTTCGATGCAAGCATAGCAAGGCTTCCATTCCGGTTTAGAAGCTCCTGGGCAAGAGTCAGAACTGATTTACCTACTTTTCCTGTCCGCAATAATATTGCAAGAAGCTCGGCATCAGTCAAGTTTTGTGCGCCGCGAAAAACTAATTTTTCACGCGGGCGATCATCAATCGGAAGTTCTTTAACTGTAAAAATGTCTCTCTCTTCCTTCTATTTACCCATTTTAAATTTATCTATCAATTCAAATTTACCGTTTTTATAGCGAATAATATTTAGGAATTTATTTATTCGCTCGCTATCAAAATAAATATTATTGTGGAATCCTTTAAAAATAATTCCCGATTCAAGTTTAGCTTTTAGACTATTTCTACTGATATTTTGTTCTGCCAAAAAGCTTAAAATATATTTTGAGATATCATAACCGTAAAGTACATTCCTGCTCACGTCTAAGCCGGTTTGGACTACAAACCTCTTACTAAACTGCCGGAAGGTAGAGTCGGTATAATCTAAAAAATAATCTGAAGCAAAAATGAGCTTATCGCTTAAGGCTGAGAAAGATTCAAAGCCTTTTGCAAGAAGCCAATCCTGATTTCCGTAAATATTCAAATCTAAATTTGATGATAAAAATTGAGAAAGGATCGAGGAAACATCTCTATTATCAGTTAACGGAAGATAAATTCCCTGCAGCTTTGTAGAATCCTCGGCAATCTTTGCAACTTGCCGTGAAAAATCCATAGCGCCGGGTTTAAACGTTTGCCTTACTAAAATTTTTCCGCCTAATTTTTCAAACTCCTTTTGAAAAGAATCGGCAAGCACTTTTGCATAGCTTTCATCTGAATTCAGAATCGCCATTCGTCTTTTGTTCTCTACGTAATAGATATATTCAGCCATTATCTTTCCGCGAATTGTGAAGGTTGGGTTCGCCTGGAAAAAATCTGGATACATCTCCGTTAAACCATCATCCGTAGCGGTCGGAGAAATAATCGGTATATTGCTATTTTTAAAAGCTTCGAGTGTTTCTTTTACTTCGTCACTATAAACGGGGCCAATAATTACCTTTAGTGAGGATAAACTGTCAACCTCATTTTTTATCGAATCAATCTTCGATTTGCTTCTCCCTGTATTTTTTATAAGTAATCCAATTCTATTGTTATGATCATTATTATATTCCGAGACAGCAAATTTAACTCCTTCCAAAATTTCATGACTTGCATCGATGGCAGTCTGGTTTTCTGAAGGCTTATCTAATGGCAATAAAACCGCAATTAAAGGGACAGAAGAGAAGACTTTTTCTCGATTTGAGATTTCATGAATTAACCTTTCCGCATTTTCATTCTCGGAGGACTTAGGGAATTCTTTAGTCAACTCATTCAGCAAGATTTTGGCGCTATCAATTTTTTCTTCCTTTAAATAACTTTTACTAAGAATATATAAAAGATAAGGTTTCATTCCGGCGCTTGAGGATGAATCAAAAAAAGATTTAATTTGAAAAGAAGTTAAATAATTAAGAGCAAGTTTTTCACCGGAGGATTTTGCATAATCCAGATAGAAAGTAGAATTTGTCGTCGAAATTATTTTTTCAATTTCGTTAAATGCTTTGGAATATCTTTTTTTATCAAAATATATTTTTGCCAACATTATTTTAGCTTCGTCTGCATAGCTACTAAATGGATATACGTCAAGATATTTTTTTAATATTTCTTCGGAGCTTTGAAGTTGGTTTAATTGAAGAAGAGATTTGGCGTTGAAAATAGTTGAGATTGTTGTAAAAGAGTTACTACTTTCTGATAGTTTCTTAAAAATTTTTTGAGCATCAGAATATTGCTTTGAATTATAATGATCAATTGCAAGTTTGAATTCCGCATTTGCAAAAGATGTATCGCTTATTTCTTGTGCGAATATGGAAAATGATGAAAAGATTAGAATGGAAATAAATATTATAGTTAACCTAACCATCTGAAGCCGTATTCTTATTTAGAAATTTTTGGGTGTTCCTTTTCCCTTCTATCGCATTTTTATTACTGGAGTCAAGCTTGATTGCAATATCAAAATATGCCAAGGCATCTAAAGGCTTGCTAGATTTTAAACAAGCCTCAGCAAGTTTTGTGTAAATATCGGATGAAGCATCATCAATTAATTCAATAAACTTCAAAAAATATTTTTCTGCTCTTTGGTAATCTCCAAGCTTAAGATAAATTTTTCCAGCTAATTCATATGGGGAAGATTCGTTCTGATTCAATTTAATAGCCTTTTCAATAGGCGCTACGGCGTGTGCAAACATACCAAGGCTAAAATAGGTTTCGGCATAGATTTTATTTAATTCCCAAAAATTTGAGTAAAGGACATCGGCTTTCTTTGCAAATGCCAATGCCGATTCAAAATTTTTTAACTTTATCTCAATCTTAGCTAAATAAATATAAGCTTCATGAACAAGTTCATTGTTTTTTTCAACGGAAATAAAATTTAGGAAGTTAATTTTAGAAAGTTCAAACTCATTTAACATAAAATGGGAGTAGCCTAAAAAGAATGCTACAACAGGTTCTTCTTCTGGCATAATGAGACTAAGTACTTCTATGGCTTTATCCCAGAGGTTATTTCTTATCAAAAATTGGCCGTAAAAAAGTCTGGCATCTATATTCTCAGAATTTATGTCCATTAAAGATTGCAACAAATGGATTGCGCTGTTAATATTTCCTAACTTTTCGTAAAGGTGGGCGAGGTTAAAGTAAGCATCTACAAAATTTGGATATTCATCAATTATTGAGATATAAATTTGTGCAGCGTGAAGCAGCCTTCCTTCACTTTCAAAAGAGTGCGCATTTTTAATTTTATTATCGAGGCTATAGTTTACTTCCACGTTGATTTATTCCCATTCGATTGTTGAAGGAGGTTTCGAGCTGATATCATAAACAACTCTGTTAATTCCTCGAACTTTATTAATTATTTTATTTGAAACAATTTCCAAAAAATTATGTTCAAATCTGAACCAA
>JAJYCM010000053.1 GCA_021778375.1 Bacteroidota bacterium | reverse complement strand
AACCTGACTGTCTGCAAGCTCATTAGATATGGCATGCAAGTAATTGTCATTTCGAATCCGGCTTAAGCCGGTGAGAAATCCCCTTGTAAAGCTTAGATGGTCGAATTGAACATGGGATTTCTCCTTCGAGTCCGCCGCGGCGGATCAGTCGAAATGACACAATCTTTTTTTTGTCAGCGAACCTGCCTGCAGGCAAATATTGAAGTTTTTAGAAGTGCCCATAATATTATTTCGTTCAAATAAGTGAAATGATACGTAATTTTGATTAAACTTTCGGGAAAGTTTATCCGTCGCTACGGATAAAAATAATTTTAGCATTAAAAGCAAAAATTTTTATGATAATACTATATTAATTATTTTTAAAGGTAATATGAACATTTATTTAATCCGGCATGGTGAGGCAGAGAAATCGTCGTTCAACAAAAAAGATTTTGACAGAGAGCTTACAAACACAGGTAAAGTTAAGTTAAAAAACGCAGCGCTAGCCTGGAAAGATTATATTATTCCTTTCGATTATTTAATTTCATCCCCGTTTGCAAGGGCTTTACAGACGGCGCAGATAATTGCAGAATATTTTGAAATTAAGAATGAAATTATAGTCGATAAAAAACTTTCTGCCGGAAGCAGGACGGACAGCATTATCGAAATTGCTAATTCATTAGAGGCGGCAAATGTTGCATTTGTAGGACATCAGCCGGACTTTTCCGAACACGTTTCAAATTTAATTTCGACAAACGGCGCTAATGTAGATTTCAAGAAGGCAGCAATTGCAAAGATTTTTTTTCATAACAAGGTGCATCCTTCAAGAGGGATTTTAGAATTTTTAATTCCGGCAGGCATTTTTAATAAGTAAAAAAGGGCAACCGGCTACACAAACTGCATGCTTACCGCTGCTTCCTTCCGGATCTGACGGGGTTAGGCACTTATCTGTTAACCGGCGCCCAAAAAGTTTATTTTTATTTAAACGTAAAGATTGATAAATTATTACTATAGATCAAGTTTTAATTAAGGAAAATTTTATATTTATTTTAATTTTATAACTTTATTATTTTGTTTACGCTCCTTTAAGGAATTCCTTTCCCAAAAAACTCCATTTTCATAACCTTGAATTGACTTATCATTTTCTGCTGCCTTCAATCTTTTTTCAGCAAGGCAGCAGTAATATTCATCCAATTCTATTCCGCTATAATTTCTACCGAGTTTTTTTGCTACAACAGCTGTAGTGCCGGAACCAAGGAAAGGATCAAAAACTAAATCGCCGGGATTAGAACTGGCAAGAATTATTTTTGCTAAAAGTTTTTCCGGTTTCTGTGTAGGGTGATCTGTATTTTCAGGCATAGACCAGAAAGGGACAGTTAAATCCGTCCAAATATTTGACGGAAAAGTTATTCTAAATTTGCCTTCATCAACATCATCCCAATCTTTAGGCTCGCCAATTTCATTTTTGTAGGGGGCAATTACTTTTCGTTTAATCTTCACATCTTCGATATTAAATGTAAATTTATCTGAAGCAGTAAAGAACCAAATATCTTCGGAGCAATTTTTCCAGTTGGTTTTAGCTCCCCTTCCCTTTTCTCTTTCCCAAGTAATACGATTACGAACATTAAAATATTTTCGGGCAACTTTTAAGATAGCTTGAGAGGAGCGCCAGTCTCCGCAAATATAAATAGATGCATTTGGTTTAATCATTCTAACAAGTTTGCTGAGCCAGGAATCAATCCAATTTTCATATTGATATTCATCCATTTCCTTAAACGAAGTACCGTTAAATTTTTTATCAAGATTGTATGGCGGATCAATAAACAATAAATCAATGAAACTGTCAGGTAAGAAACACATAGTCTCAAAAATATCTTGATTAATTATTTTGTTTTGAAGTTGTTCTTGTGAAAGTATAGAGACAGCCTGTAATAGATTCTTTTTAAGCTTACGCTCTTCTTCCAACGAGATAGATATTGTTCTATTACGAGGAGCTTTTTTATTCCGGGGAATTTGTTTCATGAATAATTAGACATTTTATCGGGGTTTTGTAAAATCTCTTTATATTATTTCCAATCACTTCCGAACTTAGATTGAAGCTTTGTATACTTTTCTCTTATAAACTCCAACTCCTTAATAATTATTTCCAATTTTTGAACTAGCTTATTAGACATATTTTTTGTTACCTCATCGAATTTGCCTTCCTTTGCGGCAGTTTCCAGATCATGGCAAAGTTCAGAAACAAAATCGACTCCTAATGTCACGCTGCTTCCTTTCAACTTATGAGCGCTAAACTGAAGGCTTTTTGAGTCTTTATTTTCAACAGCAGAAATAATATTTGCAATATTTTTAGGAAGCTCGGTAATATAAATTCCAAAAAGTTCGATTAGGAAATCTATATCACTTTCGGTTTGAATATCGTTAAGGAAAGTAATCTTTTCTTCGTCAATAATTTTAGCGGCGGTTTTTTCTTTTTTCGTTTTAGAAATTAGCTCGCCTCTTTGCTGGTCAATAATTCCACTCCATTTAGTTAAAGCAAACTGAAGCTCATCAATCCGTATCGGTTTGGATATATAATCATCCATTCCGGCAGCCAGACAATCTTCTTTATCACCTTGCATTGCATTAGCCGTCATAGCAATTATTTTGGGGCGTTTGTCTGCTTGAAGTTCGTTAATAATTTTTTTTGTTGCCTCATAACCATCCATTTCCGGCATTAATATATCCATCAATACAACATCGTAATGAATTTTTTTTACTGCATTAAAAGCTTCTAAACCATTGGCAACTACATCAATGCGAAATCCCATTTTATCTAAAATCCTAACAGCAACTTTTTGATTTACTGCATTATCTTCTGCTAATAAAATTCTAAGAGGATGTCTTTCTGCGAGGTCGGATTCTATTTTTATTTCATTATCGTTTTTCCCCTTTTTTATGGCTGGGGTTCCAGATAAAACCGAAAGTAGAGTCTCATAAAGCTGAGCTTGTTTAATGGGCTTACTGATGAATGCCGAAAGATTTATATCTCCATAAGAAGAACTTTCTTTTTTCCCCATCGAAGTTAAAATTACAATAGGAAGTTCTTTGGTAGCATCATATTTTCTAATTTCTTGCGCTAATGTTAAACCATCCATCTGCGGCATTTGAAAATCGAGAAGAGCAATATCAAAAACTTCTCCACGTGAAACCCATTCGATTGCAGACTGCGGATTTTCGGCGATCTTCGCAAACATACCCCAGCTATCAGCCTGTGCTTTCAAAATTCTTCTATTTGTTTTATTGTCATCAACAATCAAGATTCTTTTACCGGCGAGCTTAGGAACATGTCCGTATAAATAAATTTTTGATTGAGATAAAGCTGCTTCGCTTTTGACTGAAAAATAAAAAGTTGAACCGCTGCCAAATTCACTTTCTACCCACATCCTACCCCCCATTAATTCAGCAAGGCGTTTACTGATAGCCAATCCAAGTCCGGTACCACCATGAGTTCTTGTTGTAGAAGCATCGACCTGGCTAAAAGATTTGAACAATCTATCCATTTTATCTTCAGGAATTCCCATCCCGGTATCTTTAACCGCAAACAAAATTTCATAAAGACCGTCCTCGATATGCTTAGATGAAACACTTACGAAGATTTCACCTTCCTCAGTGAACTTAATTGCATTGCTGATTAAGTTAGTTAATATTTGTCTAAGGCGTGTAACATCGCCTTTGATTGAAGTTGGAGTGCTAACGTCTACTTGGTAAACAAGATCTAATCCCTTCTCGCTTGCTCTTGAAGCAAGCAAGTCAAGGGAATCTTCGATACAATCACGAATATCAAAAGGCTGCATTTCAAGTTCTAATTTGTCTGATTCGATTTTTGAAAAATCAAGGATATCGTTTATAATTACAAGAAGTTGGTCTCCGCTTAGCCTAATGGTGTCTACATATTCCCGTTGCTCGTCGTCCAAATTGGTATCCAACAGTAAGCCGGTCATTCCGATAACACCATTCATCGGAGTCCTTATTTCATGGCTCATTAAAGCGAGAAATTCACTTTTAGCTTTTACTCCGGCTTCTGCTCTAATAACTGCGGAGTCAAGTTCGCTATTTTTCTTAAGAAGTTCTTCCTGGATATTATTCCGTTTTATTATTGCTCCAAGCATTGAAGACATAGTTACTAATAGAGATTCTTCATTTGCTGTCCAGATACGATCAGTTCTACATTCGTCAAAACCAATAAAGCCCCAATATTTTTCATCGATTATGATAGGGACTAAGATGATGGATTTAATATTTCCGTCAACAAAAACTTTCTGATTTTCTTTCGGCAGGTTGTTTATTATGAAGTTTAGAGATTTTCCTTTAGAAAAATTATCGTAAAACTTTAGAGTTTCAAACCTCGAATAAGAGAGCCTTTGAAATGCCGCATCTTCAATTTGGGATTCTACATCCTGAGAAGCCCATTCATAAAGCAAACTTACGAACATCTCTCCGGTATCTTCATTTTCTTTATGCTTAAAAATATAAACACGGTCAACAGCAGCAGCAATGCCCAATATTTTTAGCGCAGCAGGAAAGCCGAGATTTGGGTCATTTACAGATATTAATGTTTTGGTTGCTTCAGAAATTCCATGAAGTAAAATGTCCTTTTTTCTTAACAATTGTTCATTGGTTTTCCGTTCAGAAATATTGCGGAAAACGCTCAATAATAATTTCCTATTACCAATTCCTTCAAGCATAGAATGAGAAATATCAAAATGAATTTTTTCTCCATTCCAAAGAATAGGGCTTTTTTCAAAATTACTTTGGAAGGCATTATTTTTAAACTTAAAGAGATATTTTTTCAGCTCAATTTCAGAATTCTCAGGTGCATACGTTTTAGAAAAGAATTCTCCTTCAATTCCGGATTTTGGTTTGCCAATCATCTGAGAATAAGCTTGATTGCACATAAAGACAATCCCTTTTTCATCGGTCAAACGCAAGCCGTCGTATGCTTTTTCCCAAACATTTCTAAAAATATTTTCCGATGTTCTTAATTTCTCCTCAGCTTTTATTCTATCGGTCAAATCGTGAAGTGTACCTTGTCCTACATACTTTCCATCCAGTAAAAATATTTTTGCGCTTAATTCAATTGGTATAAGTTTCCCATTTTTGTGGATTATTGATAGGTATTGATCTTTTACTTTTTTATCCTTAAAAAGCCTGGATAAAATTCCCAGAGCTTTTTTTAATTCGGGGTGTGATACGAAATTAACAAACGAATTACCGAGAACTTCATTAACTTCGTAGCCAAAAATTTCCTTACACGAATTGCTTATAAAAGTAATTTTCCCTGTTTGAGAGATTCTAAAAATTACATCAACAGAAGTTTCGGCAAATAGATTTTGCATTATATTGTCATCGGTCGAAAAAGCAGCAGGTGTTGAATAATTTTCCACAACAGATTTAAATCGTACCGGAATAATCTTTTCGTCGAGGAGTTTGAAGAGAAGTTTCCTAAAATCCTCCTGATCTTTATTTACCGGGTTTTGTTTGGACTTTTTTAGTTTTTCCAATTATTAAATATGCTTCCTAATAAAATTCGATATACAATTTCATTTTGCAACTGGAGTAAAATCATTCGAAAAAGGATTTCTTTTTGAGGTTTTAATTTATAAAATTTGAATCATCTGTCCAAAATAATATTATTCGCTCCCAAAAAATAAGTCAGCGAATTTATTGTTGAATAATAATAGCGTTCAATATTATTGTTCAAGATAAATTATCTATTTAGAGAAAAATTGGATTATAATCTGTTATGGGCAGACTTTTGTATTTTTGAATAAAATCCCTCGATATTTTGACTGAAGTTCATCTGTTTAAGTTGAAAATAATTCTTTTTGCCAGCAGATGCAGAATGTGCCTATGTTACATTCTTTCCTTTACAAAACTATGAAAGAAGAATCGAATAATTTTAGATATAATAGCCCATCATGACAAATACCTTTATAATTATCCCTATGTTGATATTATTTCCCCTTGTGGGGTTTAAATTATTCATTTATTATTCCGACCTGCAAAGCCGAAATAATTGTACAAAGTGAAAAAGGAAGGGGTTCGGCATTGATGGTAAAATTTAGTCAAAAAATGTGCGTTTAGTAAATGAAAATTCTCAAATCATTCTTCGATATACAGGATAAAATTCCGGTAGAGAAAAAATTATCATTCGGGTTTGGGCTGTCAATAACAGTCGTTATTATGTTTAGTGTGTTTTGGTTTCATTCAAAATTGGAGCTTCACAAAACTTCCGAATTAATAGTAGAAAATTCAAAGCTTCGGGTATCAATCCATATGCTTATCTCTTCCTTAAATCAACTTGAAGCAAAGCAAAACCGTTCTTTCTTCAGAGCAATTTCTAAAGAGGACTCTTTATATTATAGTAATACTTTCAATTACATAAAAAGTTCAATGAATAATATAGAACTGTTGATAGATAATGACCCACTTTCATTAAAATACCTGGATTCGCTTAAATCGGTAATACAATATCACTCTTTGACTTCCGCCGGTATATTTTCTTTACTTAAGCAAAATGATCTAAATAAATTAAGAATCAAAGATCGCGCTTTCAGGCAGATATACGGGTATCTTTCGGCTATTGATAGAAATGAAGAGAAAAAAAGTTTCGATTACGCCCTTAAGTTTCAAAACCTATCTGACAAGAGCATTTACATCCAAATTTTACTTTTGGTCATTTTTGTTTTGACATTAAGCATTTTCTTTGGATTTACCATAAAAGACGTTAAGAAAAGAAGGGATTTAGCCGCAAAAGTGTCCGAAAGTCAAAAGAAATTAAAGACAATAATCGATGCCGCTCCAGAAATTATTTTTGTAAAAGGATTAGATAAGAAATTCGAATTAGTGAATTCATCTTATTTAAGAATTTTTGATGTTGACGAACAAAATATTATTGGCAAGGACAACTCATCGATTCTGTCAAAAGCAGATTATTTAGAGGCAAAAAAGGAAGATGAACAGATATTAAAGGGGAAAAAGGAAATAAAGAATATTGAAAGATTGATAACTATAAACATTAAGGAAGCCAAATGGTTCAAGATTAACAAAGCCCCGATATTTGATGAGTATAATAATCTCACCGGTATTGTAGGAATAATGACGGACATTACCGAAATAAAAGAATATGAAACAGCATTGAAAAATTCTAAGGAAGAACTTTCAAAACTAATCGTTCAAAAAGATAAACTTTTTTCGATTATTGCGCATGATTTACGCAGCCCTTTCAGTGGTTTATTAGGTTTTTCTGAGTTGCTGCTTGAAGATTTTGATAATATTTCAACTAGTGAAAAAGTACTTTATATTTCCAATATCAATTCATCATTAAAAAATCTTCTATCTCTTATAGACAACCTTCTAACGTGGGCACGGCTTAATTTAGATAAAGTTAATCATGAGCCTAAAATAATATCTTTAGATTCAATTATTAATTCTGTCTTCAGATCCTTGGCGATAGTAGCAAAAAACAAGAACATCATTCTTAAGAACAATGTCAGCTCAAATCATAATGCTTATGCCGATCCCGACATGATAGAGACTATTATCAGAAATCTTGTATCAAACGCGATTAAGTATACTAATGAAAAAGGTGAAGTTAACATAAATATTGCTGATAAAGGTAATAACCTTACTGTTTCCGTAGAGGATAATGGTTTAGGAATGAGCCTGGAAATGATTAATAATCTTTTTAAGGATGATACACAAGAAACAACAAGTGGGACAAATGGGGAAATAGGGACTGGGCTAGGGCTTTTAATCTGCAAAGAATTTGTAGAAATGAATGGCGGCATAATATGGGTAGAAAGCGAATTTGGGAAAGGAAGTAAATTTTATTTTACTATTTCGAAAGGGGGATAAAATGGATAAAGATAAAAATATTATATTAATTGTTCTTTGTACTAGATACTTGGGAAATTAAGATGTGGGAATATGAAGTAATGGAATTTGCGGGCTTTTATATATTTTAGACTAACATTTTTGCGTGAATCATGTTGATGACAAAATATCTTTATCGACAGATAATGAAATACTAAAATCTTTTAAAACCGGAAAGGGATAAGATGAACAAGAAAAATGAGCAAGGATACATTCATCAAAATCAAAACTTAGAAGTAAAATACGATGAAACTCCGTCACTTCTTAACTCCACCTTAAACGCTATTAGAGAAGGAATACTTGTTGTTAATTTACAAGGTAAAATTGTCTTTTTCAATAAAAAATTTTTAGAGATATGGAGCGTCCCTGAAGAAATAATTAAGGAAAGGAATGACGAAAAAATTTTAGCGTATGTTTTTGACCAATTAAAAGATCCGGTTAATTTCATTAATAAAGTAAATCAATTATACTCAACCCCAGAGGCAGAAAGCCATGATCTATTAGAATTTAAGGACGGACGAATTATAGAAAGATTTTCACAATCTCAAATATTTAATAATACATCAGTCGGAAGAGTTTGGAGTTTTATCGATATTACGGATAAAATAATTGCAGAAGAAAATTTGATGAAAGAAAAGGATTTACTTCAAGCTTTACTTGACAACATTCCGGATTCGATTTATTTCAAAGATACTGAATCCAAGTTTACGAGATGTAATGATGCTCAAGCAAAGTTGCACTTCGGTATTTCAGATCCTAAAGACGCCATAGGGAAAAGTGACTTTGATTTCTTTGAAATAGATCATGCCGCGGCAGCTTATGAAGATGAACAAAAGATTATCCAATCAAAATTGCCTTTAATAGCAAAAGAAGAAAGGATCAGAAATGCTGATGGGGATCACATATGGGTAACTGCCACCAAAGTTCCTATAATAAATCAACAGGGTCAATGTATAGGGTTAGTTGGAATATCCCGTGATATAACGGCGAGCAAGCTTGCTGAAGAAAAATTAGAAAAATATTCTAATGCGTTGAAAGAATTAAACGCAAGTAAAGATAAGCTATTCTCCATTATAGCTCATGACTTGAGAGGTCCATTTAATCCCCTTTTAGGACTTTCAGAAATTTTGGTCAATGATTTTGAAACATTCTCACAAGAAGAAATTAAAGATTATATTAAAGAAATATACAGTTTATTGAAAAACGAATATAATCTTCTGGAAAATTTGCTAAATTGGTCAAGATTAGAAACTGACAATATGAAATTAAACCCTGAGAAGATAAATCTTTATAACAAAACAGAAAGCGTGATAAATCTTCTTTCGGAGAATGCTAAACTAAAAAAAATAGAACTACTAAATGAAACACATAAAGATATTTTTATTTCGGCGGATCCAACAATGCTACATTCGATATTGCAAAACTTAATTGCAAATTCGATTAAGTTTACAAATAGGGATGGTTCAATAAGAATAGATTCTATAAAAACAAATAATAATTTTATAATTATAACAGTTTCAGATAACGGAGTCGGAATGACTGAAGCGCAAACAAAAGAATTATTTGGATTGAATACTAAATCTACAAAAGGTACAAATGACGAGAAAGGGACGGGGCTAGGACTTTTAATCTGCAAAGAATTTGTAGAAATGAATAACGGGAAAATCTGGGTAGAAAGCAAATTAGGAATAGGAAGTAAATTTTATTTTACACTTCCGAAAGAGAAATTATAACAAGGAAACGAGACTGCCTAAGAAATATTTATCCAAGAATTAAAAAAGCACCAATACTTGAAGCTGTCATATAACGGTATTTAACTATAGTTTTATTACTGCCATTGAGAAAGAAAAGCGAGAATTGCATTTCAAAATATCTGCGTAAAAAGAGTGAACTCATCGATAACATTATGACAAAAATTGTCAAAAATGGCAGACTACCATTTAGAAGTAATAAGATAAGTACAAGATAAGGCTAAAAGTGATAGTGCGAAAATGAGCTAAAAACGAACTATTTAAGGTAGTTAAATTTTCTGTTATAGACACACTGAAAATCAGTTAACAAATCAAAGACCGGACTAACAAAGGTCATTTTATTGCAGTCCAATATAAAAAAATGGTAGAAAAAAATCATATTAGACATTGCTGTCCAAAATAATTTTAGAATATAAAATAACCTGCGAAATTATTTGGGATTCATATTTTATATAATACACCCCAGAACAATCCATCATATTTCGTCCATATACAATTGCTTGAACAAGGATCTAAGAGCCGCAAATTTACGACACAAAGACAGATGACATTCTTTTGATAATGTTCTTCTATATAGTAATTATGTGTGGCTCCTCCGGAGCTTTGTTCATTTTTTCCATCTTTTTCTACTGATGCATCACCGCTCTGCGGTTCTGACCGTTTTACGGAGCATGATACGTATGAGTAGCATTTAAGAAACCGATGAATCGGTTAAAAGAAATTTTCGCTATTTCTTCCTCACGAATAAATTCGTGGGTTGCTCTTATACCTTTTAATGGATTTCATGCAAATGATCACCATTTACTTTTAATATTAAGGGCACTTCTAAAACTATCATCTATAAAAATATAACGCAGAGGACCTACCTTCCGGTAGAGAGTGTTGCAGTCAATTCTTTTCTTGAATTCACAAGAAATATTACATAAGTTTCCATTGAAAAAATTTTTATTCATTATTGAGGGGATCTCATTATGAAAACGATAGTAACAATGCCGGGAGACGGCATTGGAAAGACAGTACTACCAGAAGCCATTAAGGTATTAACAGCAGCCGGATTTGTTGCCGAATATATTCATGCCGATATAGGATGGGATTTTTGGTGCAAAGAAGGGAATGCACTTCCTAAAAGAACAATTGATTTACTTGAAAAACACAGGATAGGATTATTCGGCGCTATTACTAGCAAACCGAAAGACGCAGCAACAAAAGAACTTGATCCTTCGCTTCAAAATAAGGGCTATGTTTATTTTAGCCCTATTGTTGGATTGCGACAGCATTTCAATCTGGATGTTTGCATTAGACCCTGTAAGTCATTCAAAGGAAATCCTCTAAACTTTATAAGAAGAAATAAAGATGGATTCGATGAACCATTAATAAATACTGTAATATTCCGTCAGAATACTGAAGGTCTATATTCGGGAGTTGAGTGGACAAATCCGCCAAAGGCTGTTCGGGACGCATTCGAGACACATCCAAAGATGAAAGCCTTCAAAGATGTACCGGGCGAAGACCTGGCAATTTCGACAAGAATAGTTACCCGTAATGCCTGCCAAAGAATCATTCGAGAAGCTTTTGAGTATGCAAAAAAATTCGGATATACGAATGTAACTATTTGCGAAAAACCTAATGTACTTCGCGAAACTTCAGGAATGATGTTTAACGAAGGTAAGAAGATTGCAAAAGAATATCCCGGTATTCAACTTTGGGATACAAATATAGATGCGCAAATGATGTGGCTTACTAAGAATCCTGAAATTTACGGAGTGATAGTTGCCGAGAATATGTTCGGTGATATTGTTAGCGACGGTTTTGCGGGGCTAGTAGGTGGACTTGGATTTGCATGTAGTGCAAACATCGGAAAAGATGTTGCCATATTTGAGCCTACGCACGGCTCAGCGCCAAAGTATCAGGAATTAAATCCGCCGATAGTTAATCCGATTGCGATGATTTTAAGCGCTTGTATGATGCTTGATCATATCGGAGAAAATAAAATTGCCGAAAACATTAGAGCCGCAATAGCTAAAGTTATTGAAGAAGGTAATGTTAATACTTATGATATGATGAAATTAAAAGGCAGCGCCGATGTATTTAACCAAGGTGCTTGCACAACTTACGAGTTAACCGATGAGATTATAAAGAATCTGTAAGTAAAATATAAATTAAACGAGAGAAGAAATAATAACAAAATAATTATCTTCATCTCTTTTCTTTCGTCTATTTATAAACTTCAAGAAAGTGAAATGATGAAAGCCGACGTAATTGAAATCTGGCCGGAAATAAATTGGATTGAGAATAACGAACTAAGAGAAAAGGTTCTTGATTGCTGGGTATATGCAATTGAAAATAGTGTATTATCAATTGAAGACCTGAAAACCATTCCCTTCTCATTGCTTCTTAAAGATTGTAAAATCCCTTTCATTTTACATAAAAGAACAGCAGTACAATTGTCAGTTGAGATGGCAAAAATTATGAAGAATAATTTCGGCGACGAAATTAAAATAAATATGGACTTCCTAATTGCCGGAGCCATTTTAATTGATGTCGGAA
>JAJYCM010000052.1 GCA_021778375.1 Bacteroidota bacterium | reverse complement strand
AAAACAATAACTTTTCCGGAGACCTTTATAACGTAGGTCTTGAGTATGGATATGACAAAATGTTCTTTGCTCGAGTCGGTTATTCAGTATCGCCAAAAAATCAAGACCCAAATTATATTTATGGGTTTTCTGCAGGCGCTGGGATAAATTACAATCTAGGCGGAATGGATATAAAATTCGATTACGCATATAGAGCTGCAAAATATCTCACTGGTAACAATGTATTTGAGGTATCTCTGGGATTTTAATGTAGATTATCCAGTTCCTCCTCATATCTCTCTCTCCTGTTCCGTGTGGTGACGGTAAGCCACACGGAACTTTTATTTTAAACGCAAGTCCAAGTTCAAGTGTAAGTTCAAGGAAAATGTGAACCTCCATCATTCCACTATTCCATTACCCCCTTCTTCCAATTTGACGTAAAAGACATTTGGGCTGGTATTTTCTTCATGAATTTTCCTTAAATTTGTACGGATATTACTCAAATAATTTAGACTATGAAAAGTCCAACATATTTTCTAATGAAACTTCTAAGGAGAAATCATGAACAGTTTATTAAATCTAATTAATTGTGGACAAAGTTATTGGCTCGATAATTTAACACGCGGTAAAATTAAAGGCGGAGAATTAAAAAGGAGAGTAGTTAAAGAAGGACTGCGCGGCATAACTTCAAATCCCAGTATCTTCAATAAAGCAATTTCCAGTAGCAGTGATTATGATTTGCAGATTGCAAAACTTGTAAGCCTAAAAAAAGCAGTTCCTGAAATGTATGAAGAACTGACAGTTAAAGATGTTCAGGATGCATGTGATATTTTGCGCCCGGTTTTCGATTCATCAAACGGGGTGGATGGTTTTGTCAGCATCGAAGTATCACCTTATCTTGCAAATGACACTGAAGGAACAATGATTGAAGCAAGACGCTTGAATGAAAAAGTTAATAGACCAAATTGTTTAATAAAGATACCCGGTACTGAAGCCGGTGTTCCTGCAATTGAGCAAATGCTTTATGAAGGAATAAATATCAACGTCACATTGCTGTTTTCAATTCAGAGTTATGAGGGTGTAGCAATTGCATATATTAAAGCCCTTGAACGCAGGGTTGCAGAAGGTAAACCAATTGATAAAACAGCTTCCGTAGCAAGTTTCTTTTTAAGCCGTATAGATGTTTTGGCGGATCAGTTACTTGCACAATTAATGATTCCGGAAAGGGATCAAAATAACTTGCCCCGACCCGAAGACTTATTGGGAAAGTCTGCAATTGCCAGTGCAAAGTTAGCTTATCAAAGTTTCAAAAATATTTTTAACGGTGAGAGATGGAATACCTTAGTTGCAAAAGGCGCACATGTACAAAGACCCCTTTGGGCTAGTACGAGCACAAAAGATCCAATATACAGAGATGTAAAATATGTCGAACCATTAATCGGGCGTGATACTGTTAATACTCTGCCGGATGAAACGATTACAGCTTTTGCCGACCACGGAGTAATAGTGGAAGACTCAATTGATAAGGATGTAGATGATGCAAAAGCTGTTTTTAGCGATCTAAAAAAGCTTGGTGTAGATATTGATTTTGTAACAAAACAATTGACGAATGAAGGGATTCAGAAGTTTAATGAAGCATACGATAAACTAATGAAAGACCTGAACGAAAAACGGAAAAAGATTCTTGGTGAAACTATCGGTGTACAGAGAATTAATCTTGCAGGCTTGAAGACTGAAACTAATTTAATTCTTAAATCGTTGGATGAGAAACAATATGCAAGACGCGTTTATGCCCGCGATGCCCATTTGTGGAAATTTGAGCCGGAACAAGTTGAAGAAATAAAAATTCGTATGGGTTGGTTAGATAGCATGAAATATTTCTTGTCAAAGGCTGACGAAATAATCAAGTTGGCAAAAGAAATAAAAAAGGAGAAGTATAAATTCGTTGTACTTCTCGGAATGGGCGGCAGCAGCTTGTGTCCTGATGTAGCAAGAGAAACCTTTGGTTCAAAGCCCGGTTATCCAGCTTTATTTGTCCTTGATAATACTGATCCTGCTGCCGTAAAAGATATTGAGGATAAAATAAATCTCGCTAAAACATTGTTTGTTGTTTCGAGCAAGTCCGGGACAACAATGGAGACAGACAGCTTTTATAAATATTTTTATGAAAGAATTAAGTTATCTACCCAAGGGAATCCAGGAGACCATTTTATAACAATAACTGACCGGGGAACCATCTTAGTAAAAGAAGCAGAGGAGAAAAAGTTTAGACGTGTATTTGAAAATCCTGAAGAATTTGGCGGAAGATACTCTGCCCTTTCATTTTTTGGTATAGTTCCTATGGCATTGATCGGAATTAATATCAAAACAATTTTGAATAGCGCTCATCAGCTTCAGTTAAGCTGTGGATCTTATATCCCTTCCGATTCGAATCCGGCTGTAGCGCTAGGCGCTTTTATGGGTGTCTGTCAAAAACACGGAAAAGATAAAATAACTTTTGTCCTTGCTAAATCAATTTACTCATTCGGTTATTGGGTTGAGCAGTTAATCGCCGAAAGCACGGGTAAAGAAGGCGTAGGAATTATTCCGGTTGAAAGTGAAGAGCTTGGGAGTCCAGCCGTTTACGGCAGTGACCGTTTGTTTGTTTATATTTATACTTCTAAAGATCACGAAGGTTCAGTTGAAAAGAAACTTGCTGCCTTAGAAAAAGCTAATCATTATGTTGTAAGAATCGATATAAGTAATATTTCATCCCTAGGAGCGGAATTTTTTAGATGGGAATTGGCTACTGCAACTGCCGGAAAGATTATAAATATTAATCCATTCGACCAGCCAAATGTTGCTGAAAGCAAAAAAAACACAGGAAATCTTCTTTCCGAATGGAAAAAGAACGGCGCTTTTGAGAATGAAAGTCCTATAGTTCAAGAAGGCGAATTAAAAATTTATTGTGATGAAAATAGCAAATGGCTTTTCCAGGGGCATAGAAAATCTGCCGGAGATTTCTTAAACTATTATTTCCGCCTCGCGCAACCTAATGATTACATAGCAATGCTTGCCTATTTCTTGAAGACACCATTAAGAGACAAATCCCTTCAGGCATTAAGAATGAAATTGAGAAATGCAAAATCCTTAGCTACAACACTTGGCTATGGACCCCGATATTTGCACTCAACGGGGCAGTTACATAAAGGCGGACCAAACAAAGGTTTGTTCCTAATTTTTACTGCTGACTCAAAGATTGATCTGTCCATTCCGGATGAGCAATTTGGTTTCGCAACCCTTCAAAGAGCGCAGGCTTTAGGTGATTACCGGTCGCTAAATAATCATAATTGCAGGGTCGTAAGAATTCATCTTGGAAATGATGTTGAAAAAGGCTTAAAACTTTTAGCGGAAAAAATAAAAGTTTAGAAAAGAGATTTATCATGGAAGATGAATATGTCGAAACTAAGAAATCAGGAATGTCTAAACCTCAACTTCCCGATCCATGTATTGTTGTTATTTTTGGAGTGTCGGGAGATTTAACGCATCGCGAACTTATTCCATCGCTTTATGCTTTGAATTGTAAAAATCTTTTGCCTGTACCTTTTGCAATTATCGGCTTTGCACGACGTGACTGGAATGACGATACATTTCGCCAAGATATGAATGCCACAATGAAAATTGTAAACGAATGCGGAGATGAAGAATGGAAAAGATTTTCCAAAAATATATTTTATGTAAGGGGAAATTTTAACGACGATCCTTCGGCTTCCTATAAAGATTTGTTTGAGAAAATAAAAAAAGTTCAAGGCGAATTTAGCATACCCGATAACGTTTTATTTCACCTTGCAACTCCTCCATCTGATTACGGAACGATTATTAAAACACTCGATGCCGCTTCGCTGACAAAAAGCGAAACTGGTTGGCGTCGAGTAATAATTGAAAAACCCTTCGGAAGAGATGAAATTTCTGCAAGAGAACTCGACAAAGATATCCATAAAGTTTTTAATGAGGGGCAAATTTTTAGGGTAGATCATTATCTTGGAAAAGAAACAGTTCAGAATATGCTTGTGTTTAGATTTGCTAATCCCGGTTTTGAACCTATATGGAACCGTAATTATATTGACAATGTGCAAATCACAGTGGCTGAAGATTTGGGTATTGGAACACGCGCAAATTTTTATGAAAAGACCGGAATCATGCGGGATATGGTTCAGAATCATCTTCTTCAACTTTTAAGTATAACAGCATTAGAACCGCCGGTAAAATTTGAAGCTGACTCTCTTAGGGCAGAAACGGTAAAGGTTTTAAATTCAATTTGCAAGATCGATGTAATGAAACATGTTGTGCTTGGTCAATATGATGAAGGCGAAATTAATGGAGAAAAAGTGTTGCCTTACCGGCTGGAACAAAATGTTGACAAGGAATCTTCTACACCTACTTTCGCTGCTCTGCGTATTAAGGTTGATAATTGGCGATGGGCTGACGTTCCATTTTATCTTCGAACAGGAAAGCGACTAAAGGAAAAACAAACTGAAGTAACTATTCAATTTAAGTCAACGCCTCATTTGATGTTCCCAAGTAGCACAAACTCCGGATCAGACACAAATTTTATCCGCTTCCAGCTTCAACCAAATGAAGGAATAATTTATACTTTTATGGCAAAGCAACCGGGAGCTGAGTTAAGGATGCAGCCGGTGAATTTAAAATTTCAGTATAATACAACTTTCGGAATTTCCGAACTACCGAGCTCTTACCAGTGGCTTTTATTTGACGCAATGAAAGGAGACCAAACTCTTTTTCTTCATGCAGATTGGATTTATAAAGCATGGGATATTATCGATCCGGTGATTAAAAAATGGGAAACTAAACCGTGGTTAAAATTGCCTAATTATGCACCAGGCTCCTGGGGACCGGAGGAAGCAAGAAAGCTAATAGAAAGCGAGGGGAGACAGTGGAATATAGTTTAATTAATTAAAAAAGCCGGGGAATCATTAGTGGTATTCCTCCGGCTCAAATTATCTTTGCGATAAATTATTACTTCTTTTTCCGAATAGAAAGGTCTATCCGGTTATAAATATAGAATATGTTCATCGCTTTTAGTTTTTCCCATCCAGACTCCTTTATTAGTGATAAAATAAATATCGCTAAACAGAAATGCAGATACGGAATTACCGTTTCCACAGGGTGGTACCGACCCGATGTCAACATAAAAAACATTTTCGAAAGTTTCAAGAGTAAAAATTATATTTATTCTTCACGTTCATTCTTTTCCAATATTATCTCTTTACCAAGCTCCGCCTGGAAGATTTTTATCTCTTTGTGTTTTATTAAAATTGCCGATCCAATCCAATCTATGGCTTCTTGACTTCCGTGAATTAATACTACCTTCACAGGTTTAACACGCTTAACTATTTCCAACAATTCTTCGCGGGTTGAGTGAGATGGAAAACGGAAATTATTTATCTCACATTTTACTTCGCTTTCATCAGAAAAATCATTCAACTTAATTTTATCTCCTTGCCTTGCCTTCGAAATTTTAAAACCGGGAGTGCTTTCTTCCATAAACCCAACAGTAAAAATAGCCGAGTTTTTATGTTTTAACCATTGCTTTGCCAGTTTGAAAGAAGCAGTCCCCTCAATCATCATACCGCTTGCAGCAAAAATAATGCATGGGTCTTTGAAAAAATCTTCCGGTTGAGTTACCTCATAAAAATTTTTCACCGGTATCGAGGATATCTTATACTCAGGATCAATTCTATTCACAACGTACCGGTTGTAATCGTATACCAGGCTAATTTTGCCAGCAACGCCCCCGGTGTATATATCAGTCAATAATATTTTTCCTGACTTTATCAAATTCCAAACTACAGTTATCATTTCCTGCATCTTGCCTAATGAAAAGACCGGAATCAAAACAGATCCTCCCGAAATTAAAACCCTATTTATGGATAAAGCCAACCTAAGCGCTTCATCATTCCAATTGCGAATTAGAGATGAATCTGTACTTCCGTAAGTAGTTTCTAATATTAATGTGTCAATTTTAGTTGAAGGAATTGCGGAGCCTGGAGTAAGAGCCTGGCTGCCTAATTTTATGTCGCCCGTATAAATAATTTTCTTTCCATTATACTCGAGCAGAATCGCCGCCGAGCCAAGTATATGCCCTGCATCGATTAAAGTAGCAATTATGGGAATTTTACCTTGATGGTTGTAACCTTTTAAAATAAAACTTTCTCCATATGCTTTATATTCAATTGACTTAATTAATAGATCAATTTCTTCATGAGAATAAATTTTTATCTGTTTTGCCGGTGAGCCGTTCCGTTCCTCTCCGGATAGCTGCTCTTTAAGAATTGAAACCGAATTATGAAGTGTAAGTTCGGCGAGAGCGCGTGTTTGCGGTGTTGAAATAATTATTACGTACGGATGCCGTTGAACCAGAAAGGGAAGGGCACTAAGGTGATCTTGATGTGCATGAGAAATTAAAACGTAATCAACGGGGGAGTCCTTAATCAGATCAAACTTGGGCAATGCATCCAAGCCCGATTTAAGTGGATGCATTCCGCAATCGAGTATAATTCCGGTCCCGCCAATATTTAGATAAAAGCAGCTTGCTCCAATTTCACCTGCACCGCCTAAAGGAAGAAAATTGATCATAAAATTATAATAATAGTAATTGAAATTTAATTAACCTCATCGGTTTCTTCTTCATCTTCCCAATCATATTTTTTGTAGGCATCGGATTTTCTAAAGATGATTGCACAGAATATCCCTGTAAGCGAGCCGAAAAGATGGTATTCCCACGAGATGCCGTCATTTTGAGGAAATATCCCCCAGATTAAACTTCCGTAAAGAAGAGTTACAATAAGTGCAAGCGCAATAGAACGGGTGTCACGCCGGATCAATCCGCTAAAAAACAAAAATGTTACTAAGCCGTAATCTATTCCGCTCGCTCCAACGTGGTAAGCAGGTCTGCCAGTAAGCCAAACGAATATTCCGGGGATTAAAAATATACTAATGAAAATTTTATTCGATGAGATTGGATAAAAATATGAAACGCCTACGCCGACAAACAGCAGCGGAATTGAATTAGAAATTAAGTGAGCATAACTTACATGCAATAATGGAGCGGCTAATATTCCTATCAGTCCGGATATTTTACGCGGGTATAAACCGTAAATAATAAGATTCATTCCCGTGAGCTTTTGAAATACTTCTATAGCAAATAGTATCAAAATAAAGATAGAAGGAATAACCAGGCTTTTAAGTAATTTCTTTTTTTCTTCATTCATAAATTTTATTTCAATAATCAAAGATTAATTTAAGATAAAGAACTATTAGTTAAAATTCGAAATAGGGTTACTAAAAAAATAATATTTTTCTTTAATATTAATAATGAATTGATTATTTTCAATCTGGCCAAACTTAAAACATACATACAAACGAAAGGAGATTCTTATGCAAGTCACTATAAAGAAAAGAAACATGCTCGCTCAGATTTTGCTTGTAATAGTTACATTAGGAATTTACACATTATACTGGTTTTATCAGGTTTCTATGGAAATGAAAGATGCAACAAACAACACCCAAGCCTCTCCTGCTTTGTGGGTTGTATTATTCTTCATTCCTTTAGGTGGAATTTATTCTGTATATAAGTTTAGTGAATTGTATGAAAATTTCTCTGTAGAGCACTTTGACAAATGGCTGTTGTTTGTCCTTTATATTGTTTTTAGCCCTGCAGTTTGGTTTATAGTCCAGACAAATCTAAATAAAAGAGCGGATATGCAATTCGCACAGGCACAGTAAGAGGGAAATAAGTTAGTTTGTCGGCAAATTAGTTCTAATAATATTTTTATTAAGTATACTCAACGTATTAAGCTATATTGCTTAATACGTTGAGTAAGAGATATTATAACCCGATAATAAAGTATCCGGAATAATAGTTATCGAAACATAGGAGGATGTTTTAGTTGGTATCCCGTTGCATCTTGGTATGCTTTTGCTACCTCCAGAATCTTTCCTTCATCAAATAATCTTCCGACAAATGTAATACTTGTGGGATGATTATGGTTTATAAATCCATTCGGGACTACTACAAGCGGATGGCCGGTCAAATTTGTTACAAGAGAATTATCTCCTTCGTCGGACGGTGCTAGGTAGAGATCAATTTTATTTTGATCAAACATCTTTTCCATATCTTGAATAAGCATATACCGGACACGGTTTGCATTTATGTATTCAACAGCAGGAATAAAACGGGATGCACGAAATATATTAGGCCAATTATCTTTTCCCTGCCTTACCAGCAAATCAACTTTTCCGCTTCTTGTTAAAACATCGAAAGCAGCGCCCGCTTCGGCATCAAGAATAAAAGCAATATCATTCACAGGGAGATTCGGCAGTTTAATAGGGACTAATGTCGCCCCTAGCTTTTTCATCTCAACTATTGTTAATGAGTCTGTAGATTTAAATGCATATTTATGATTGAAGTCGTCAACTAGATATCCGATTCTCATTCCCTTTAAATTAATTTTGGGAGTATAATTGAATGGATAGTTATAAACTGTTTGATCTATTCCGTCAGGTCCATAAATAGCTTTAAATACAATTGCACAATCCTCAACATTGCGGCAAATGGGGCCTATTTTGTCCATTGACCAGCTAAGCGCCATTGCACCATGGCGGCTTACTCTACCGTATGTAGGTCTTAGCCCGGTATCACCGCATCTTGTAGAAGGCGAAACGATGGATCCCCATGTTTCTGTACCGATTGCAAATGGAACAAGTCCAGCAGAAACAGCGGCAGCAGAACCCGCAGACGAGCCGCTTGAGCCTTGAGTGGTATCCCATGGATTCCTTGTTAGACCCCCGAACCAAACATCATCCATTGCCAATTCGCCCATTGATAATTTTGCTATCAAAACCGCTCCTGCCGCTTCAAGTTTTTTGACTACAGTAGCGTTAACATCAATTGTCTGATCTTTGTATGGAGCCGCGCCCCACGTTGTTTTATAACCTTTTACTGCTAATAAATCTTTTACTCCGAAAGGTATTCCCATCAATGGACCTTTATACCTTCCAGCTGCGATTTCTTCGTCGGCTTTCTTTGCTTCTTGCATTGCAATATCATCTGTAAATGTAATAACACAATGTAGACCGGGTCCGTATTTTTTTAATCTGTTAAGGAAGAATTCGGTCAATTTAACTGAAGAAATCTTTCTTGTCTTTAATAAATAACCTAGTTCACCTACTGAATAATATGCAAGATCATTAATGTCTTTCGGCATCTTAACAGAGGAGTAATTACTCAACTTGAAAGGCAATTGCTTTGTTTTAAACTTTGCGCCTTCCGGGATAGGGTTAAACAAAATAGCTGGCGGTATACTGTTATTAAGATCAATCTTCCTTATACTCTGATAGCTTTCCAATCGTTGATTAAGCAGATCAAGCATAGAATCCTTTTGAGCTTCCGAGAAAGAAATACCGAAAACCTTTTCCGCACTGGTAATAACTTCTTTTGTTATCGGCTTATCCGTGGTTTCATAGATTATAAAAGCTCCAAGCAAAAAAGAAGAAAGCGCTACTATTATGAACGGAAACATTTTTGTAGATAACTTTTTCATAAGAACTCCTATTTGTAATAAATAATTCCAAACTAATTTTCAAAGAAATCTAAAATTGCTTTTATTAATTCATTCCTTGCTGCAATTGTCGTTAGTGTTTCAAACGGGAAACCAATCGCAACAACGCCATACTTTTTCTTGTAAGCGATCCCGGCTGGATATTGATTTTCATTATAACGAAGGATTACCTTGCTGCCTCCGAAATTTCTAATTGCGTCTGGTGCCCAGACATCATAAACCTCTGAACTTATCTTCTGATTCAACCTTAAAGAGAAATATTTTGATAAAAAGGGCGTGTCAACAGAATATACTCTACCTGTTTTAGCCGCATGATCAGCATCTAAAGTGAATTTTAAGACATTGTGAGCAAAGGAAATATCTTGCTCATTTACTAAACTGCCTTCAAATAAATCTGAAGCTATATAAGATCCGCTGATAAAAATGTTACCACCCCTTTTGCAGTAATCTTTAATTACTTGCTGAAGCTTTACAGGGAAAGCAGCAAATCTTATCCCATGTAAAGAATCCTCTATTGCTTTTTCCCAATGTGTCTTCTTCTGCGCACCTAGAATAAGATCAACTATTTTATATCTGTTTAAATTAATTGTGCCGTCTAATATCGCATCTTCACTTGCTGAGACAAATGAGTAATCATTGGATTTTATTGCAAGTCCATGAACAAATGGATAATCGAATGAATTACCTGCAACAACATCATTTGAGTAATTATTATAACTAGCTCCCCAGCCTGGATCGTCATTTGATTTATATGGAGAAGAAGGATCAAAATTATATTGCTTCCCTGTGAAACTAAGATCATATTTATCCGGTACTCCTCCATCAATCCTATCCATGAACCCTAAGAAACCGATTTTATTTACTGATGCTGGAGCTGAAACACGATAAAAACCATTAACTATTAATACTGTTTTCTTAGTACCCGGCATTTTGCATACCGATAATATCTCGGAAGAAAAACTCTCTCCGCCGCTATTTATCGCAGTAACCTTAAAACTGTATATGTTTTTAGGCCTAATATTCTTTATTAGAGCAAAAGGCTTCTCGACTAACATTCCGTTATTAAAATCACCATTACTTATTCTAGTATATACAATAAATTTCTTTGCTTCCGCAGTCGGCTCAAGTGGGTCTTTGACCGGATGCCATCTGAGTATGACATTTCCAGCTTTATCAAATACTGCTGATAGTCTATTAACAGGCAGTGGTTCTACAACATATCTAAATTTATTTTGAACAGATAAGAACTTCAAAATACCCTTATACATTGATCTGGCAGCGTCAAATCTAAATTCAGGGTCCTGAGCAAATTTCATATCAAGGAAATTCTGATGGGCAAGTAGCTCGATTAAAACCGAAGGTACGTTTGGGCGAACAACTTCACTATACCGCCCATCCTCTAACATTCTTCGATTCCAAATCGGGTCATATTTTGATTTAATATCATCAACAATTTGGGTTTGCATAATATCCGCAAGATCACGGTTAGCCAGTCTTGAAACTCCATTAGGAAAAACTCTTTGCGAGTCTAAGTCTGTTGAGCTATAAATAGCAAGAGTGCCGATTGTAGTGTCGCTTAGTGAGCTGCCCGCATCTGTATGAAATGCCAAAGATAAATCTATCGGAATTCCCAGACCCTTTGCGTTTCGATCATTATTCGGACCGAAGGGAGCTCCGCATAGGTAATTTACATATTCTCCGCGGCTTTTATAATCATCAATATAATCATTCTTATCGTTATTTAAATTATAAACTAGAGAGTCAGGCATCCCAAGATATTGAAGATAGTAGCGTGCGGCTTCCAGGTACTTCGGACGTCCGCTAGTAGTACCGCCTCGTTCAACTACCCCCATACCTCCGCCGAATCTTACTGCGTCTGCAGTAACTACCTTCCCGGTTTCGGCACTTTGGTTTGTTAATATAACTTTATCTTTTTCAGGATTATAGCCTTTGTCAAATTTAAATTCCCCTATATATTCCCATGTCCCTCCGCCGATTTGCTGGTTAACCAAGAAATCTGTTTTGATTCCTTCATGATATACTGAATAATGTGCATCACTAATATTTCTACTGGATGAAGAATAAGAAACATATACAGAATATACGCCCTCTTCTGGAATTCTTGGGATCCAACTAACCGAAGATGCCCCGGCAGTATCAGAAATGGCTTCCTTATACGTACCGTGAGCAAAAGGATTATAGTCGACTTGATATGGAAGTGTGCCGACTTTAAAACCGTGTCCTTTCCCAATATTCCATTTTGGCTTTTCTATGTAATATCTTGAGCTAATATCCAAATGAGAATCATTATCAACAACAACTTCATTTATTTGAAAATCCCTTTCTCGTGGATCGAAAACATTTGCTCCTGCTTTCTCGAGCATAGGGATTAAATATGGCACAACAAAAGAAAGCGGAAGTTTATCTTCGACTGTCTGAAATACATTTGGGCGCTGCCACTCCCATCGATTAACTTCATTATTGTAATACCAACCGTGGCTTTGCCAAACTGCAATATTCCTGTTAAATAATCCATTCGCAGGAATAAATTTCCTGCTTATATTCTCTACCACAGGCTTAGGTCGAATTTCCTTTGGCGGTATTCTAGATCTATCATATTCCATTTGGCTGCTTCTATAGAAATTCGGAATCAGTTTCTCTATA
>JAJYCM010000383.1 GCA_021778375.1 Bacteroidota bacterium | reverse complement strand
TCCAGCCCAAATTTTATTTTTTTATTTTGCGCATCTGCAGAAAGCCTTAGGGTATCCAATCTTTTACTATTTATCACGGAACCATCAGCGATAATTCTTGCAGAGGAATTTAACGTTTCAGGATTTAGTCCGGTTCCTTTTAAGGTTGTATTAGAATTTACAATAAGAGGAAAGCCGACATAAGCAGAGATGTCCATCTTTTTTGCATCAAACGAGACATTGTAGCCCATATCTTTCTTACGTAAATCAAGCCCAGCTTTTAGGTCGATACTTCCGTTGCCGCTCCTGGCAAATAAAGTTGTTGTGAAATTATTCGGTTTGCCTAAATAAGTTAGAGTATCAATATTCACAATGTCGGCATTAAAAACATGAGTGCCTAATAATGTCGGCAGCAGCTTATTAATATTAGCCGGTTTAATTCTGGAGTTAAAAAAACTTGTGCGAATAAAGATATCATCCGGCTCGGTAATCTCACGGATATTTCCTTTAGCTTCAAGATGTGAGTCTAAATAATCTACCTTAAGAAGGTCTAGGTTTAAGTTTTTTAACGTTCCACTTGCATTTATATCAACCGCAATAGTTCCCTTCAAAATATTAGTAGAGGAAGTGAATGAAGACAAATCATCAAAATTAAATTTGGGTGCTTCAAGGTTTATGTTTAATCCGGCTTGCTCAATTTTTTTGATAGCAGTAGTGTCAAAAAGATTATAATTAGTTAACTGTGCAGATAAATGCAAATCTGAATTATCTGTAAGAAGGGTAAGATTCTTAACATTAATGCCCTTTTCGTTTACCGAGAATTTTCCGGATAAATCTTTCAAATCAAAATATTTCAAATTAGGAGCGAACGAAAAACTATTTATGTCCAATTCATAATCGTTATTGGCAATATCAGCTTCACCGTTTAAGGAAAGGTTAACATCTTTTAGTCTCAAATCTTGAGTATTAAGATTGGCGTAAACTTCATTGCTTCCCTTTTTATTAAAACCTTGCATTGAAAAGTCGACGTGCTGCAGAGAGAGCTCCGCAACGTCAATTTTAAATGGGAATTTTGAATGTGTTTTACTTGGCGGGGTAGGCGGAAACAATTTTGCAATATTAAGAACACCGGAGCTATCCCCTATAAATTTTACTTTTGCATTTTTTACTTCTATATCTCTTACATAGATAGTTTTGAGTAATATCCTAAGGGGGCTTACTTTCACGACAATAGTTTCAGCCTTAAACAAAGTGTCGCTCCCCATATTAACAGAAACATTCCTAATTAAAAGAGAGGAAAAGATTGTGCCGTCAATTTTCCCTATGCTTAAGTTGCCGTTTAGATTTTTATTGGCAAGATTAACCACAGTCCCGCGAAGATATTCGCGAAAAGTTGATGTTTGGCTAAATCCCAAAGCGATCAGCAAAATAACGAGCAGAACTATTCCTGCGTATAGGAAAAAGTTTACGATCTTACGGAACAGTGAACGTTTCTTCTTTATTTTTATTTCTTTTTCTGCCAAGATATGGTCTATTGAATTTAACTATTATTCTTATTGCCTTTAGTTAACCTGCCGGTATGAAAATTATTCACTACAGAGGAAAAGGCAATCTTTATGGAATATATGAAGTTAACCAATTAACTGAAGTTACGCAACCCTAGGAAAATTGGAGTGTTGGAATAATGGGAAAAATTAGTCTATCGCATCACTCCATTTTTCCAACCTGTATGGCGACAGACAGGGATTCCAAAGGTTGCATAATATGAGTAATTAATTGAAATCTATTAAGCTTTATACTTATCTAAGATTGATTGAATAATCTTTGAAGTGGATTGGTAGTTTACAAATTGGATAGCTTTCACTTCGCCGCCGTTGGCTTCAACAATTTCGCGTCCGACAATTTTATCAAGCGACCAATCCGCACCTTTAACCAAAACATCGGGAATAATATTTTGAATTAAATTTGCCGGTGTATCTTCCTCAAAAATCGTTACAAAATCTACAGGTTTCAGATTTGAGATTATAAATGCCCTTTCCTTTTCAGCTAAGATTGGGCGGCTATTTCCTTTAATTCTTTTCACAGAGGCATCGCTGTTCATTCCAACTATGAGTACATCACCCAACGATTTGGCTTTAATAAGATAGTCAACATGTCCCGCATGTATAAGATCAAAAACTCCGTTGGTAAAGACCACTTTCTTATTTTCATCTTTAAATTGTTTACGAAGGATCATAATTTCGTCAAGTGTTTTTACTGCGTTCATTTTTTATCCTTTGATACAGCATTAAACAATTTCTCAATTTCTATAGGTACAATACCAATTTCTTCGCAGACAAGACCTCCGGCATAATTTGCAAGATACGAGGCTTCAGCAATATTAGCTCCTGATGCAAGTGCCATAGTTAAAGTTGAGATCACGGTATCGCCCGCACCGGAGACATCGGCGGCATTGCGGGCTTTGGTCGGCAGCCGTATTTCCTTTTTCCCTTTCTCAAACAAAGCCATTCCACCTTCGCCTAAAGTAAGCAAAACATTCCTGGCATTTAGCATTTCTAATAATTTTTTGCCGGCTTGAGTAA
>JAJYCM010000051.1 GCA_021778375.1 Bacteroidota bacterium | reverse complement strand
CAATATTATGAACTTATCGGAAAATATCCTCAATATAGCCATGGCTGGTCAACTGCTAATTTTGGAGATACCGACTTTCATACCTTGACTCAACAGTTCTTATTATATGCTCATGCAAGAGGATTGGCTAATAGTTATTATACTACGGGTTCAACGGCAATAATTGTGGTGTATGTAAATCACTTCCTGAGTATTTTCGATGCAATTTGGAGTGTCGATAATTACAACAAATCGCTTGCTGTAAATTTCAGGGTCCAAAGTGGAAATGTAGCAGACCGGATCGATTTAGTCCCAACGTTGAATTTTTCCTATAGTTTTTAAATTTCATTATAAGATAAAAAGGCGAGATTGCCATATTTTTAGGCAATATCGCTTTTTGTTTTTTAATAAGGTTATATTTGTGGAAACGGAAAATTTATTTATTTATGAAAACACCATTTGTGGTTATTGTCGGAAGACCAAATGTCGGTAAATCAACTCTATTTAACCGGCTTATTGGTAAACGTGATGCGATTGTACATGACAAGAGCGGAGTTACTCGCGATAGGAATTATGGTAGCGCAGATTGGGCAGGCAAAGAATTTCAGATTATTGATACCGGAGGCTATGTCCCAAACTCAAAGGATTTATTTGAAACAGCTATTAGAGAACAAGTTGAAATTGCTATATTGGAAGCAGATGTCATTTTGTTTGTTGTAGATGTTCGAACCGGTGTTAATCCGGTAGATATTCAAATCGCAAAATTGCTTCGAAGTTCGGATAAAAAGTTTTTATTAGTTGTTAACAAAGTTGATTCGGAAGGATTTGAACCTTCGGTTGCTGAATTTTACCGGTTAGGAATCAATAAGATTTATTCCATTTCTGCACTTGCCGGAAGAAAACTTGGTGATATGCTTGATGATTTGACTGCCGACTTTACCCCCATTGATTTAGATAAACCTGATGATGAAAGATTAAAGATAGCTATCGTAGGCCGACCTAATGTTGGAAAATCTTCTCTTACAAATTCGCTGCTTGGATATGATCGCAGCATTGTAACTGATATTCCTGGCACGACTCGCGACAGTCTTGACTCTATCCTAAAATATTATGGTCAAGAAATTATTTTGATTGATACAGCAGGATTAAGAAAGAAAAAAAGGATTGACGAAAGTATAGAATTTTTTTCGACTATCAGGACATTGAAAACTATCGGTGAAAGCGATGTGGTTGTCCTGATGATTGATGCGCAAACCGGATTGGAAAAGCAAGATCAAAAAATTATTGACGAGGCTGTTCGCTGGAGAAAGGGCTTAATTATTGCGGTGAACAAATGGGACCTAATTGAAAAAGACAACAGTTCTACAAAGCTTTATGAAGATGATATTCTGGATAAAATTGGTTCGATTGATTATGCCCCGGTAATTTTTATTTCCGCCCTAACTAAGCAAAGAATTTTCAAGTTGGTTGATTTATGCTTGAGCGTGAATGAAGAAAGAAGGAAAAAAATTCCGACAAATCAATTAAATGAAGTTCTCCTTTCTGAAATTGAACGCGTGCCGCCTCCAGCAACTGGCACCGGAAGGGAAGTCAAAATAAAATATATTACACAAGTCGGAGATCATTATCCGGTTTTTCTTTTCTTTTCAAATTATCCTAAAAATATTCCCGAGCATTATAGAAGGTTTTTGGAAAAGTTGATTAGAAAAAATTTTGGATTTAAAGGAGTTCCCATGACCTTGAGCTTTAAGAATAAATAGGACTATTTATGACAACACAGTTTCCAAACTTTTTCTTAATCGATCACCCTTTGATAAAAAGAGACATGACTGTTCTAAGAGACTACTCAACTCCTCCTGAAATTTTTAGAGAAGCGGTTAAAAGGATATCACATATTTTGGCAGTAGAAATTTCAAAGGATCTGAATACTGCCGAATTTGAAATTGAAACACCGCTTGAAAAAACAATTGGTTTTAAGATTATTGATGAAGTTGTTCTTGTCCCTGTCTTACGCGCCGGTTTGGGAATGGTGACTGGGTTTCTTGAAATAATAACAGATGCTAAAGTCGGACATATCGGCCTTCAAAGAGATGAAACTACGTTAAAACCGGTTGAATATTATTATAAAACTCCTAAAAATATTAATACTGCAAAAGTCATTCTTGTTGACCCAATGCTTGCAACCGGAGGCAGTGCAACCGAAGCCTTGAACTATTTGAAAAAAAGAGGTGCTAAAAATTTGATGTTCGCCTGTCTCGTTGCTGCACCCGAAGGGATTAAAAAATTAAATGCACATCATCCGGAAGTGAAGATTATCTGTGCAGCTTTAGACAGAGAATTAAACAATAAAGGATATATTTTGCCAGGTTTAGGCGATGCAGGGGACAGGACTTTTGGAACGTTATAAATTATCTTTCCTTTTTCTGTTTGTTGCGCTATCATCTCCTTTTATTTTCTCTCAATCTTATCCCGATTCATCGGTAAATAATTTTCTTCGCAAGGGAATTAGCGAAATAATAAATCAGAATTATGACGTAGCGACAAATACATTCAAGCAATTAAATTCAAAATATCCTAATCTTCCGTTGGGAAAAATTTATCTTGCTTCTGTTGATATTGCGAAGTCCTATGATCTTGGGGAGGAATTCAATTCAAATTTTATAAATTCTAACCTTAAAGCTGCTAGAGAACAATCTAAAGAACTAGTGGAAAAAGAGAAAAACAATGTTTGGGACAACTACTTTTTAGCTCTATCAGAAGGCTACTCAGCATACTTTAGCGCAATAAATAAAAGTTGGTTATCAGCTTTCAGTGAAGGACTAAACGCGCGTGATGATTTTGAAAAATGCTTAAAATTAGATCCCAAATTTTACGACGCTTACGTTGCAATCGGCGCTTACAAATATTGGAAAAGTCGTAAGTCGGAATTTTTAGAATGGCTTCCCTTTGTAAAAAACGAAGAGCAATCCGGTATTGATTTATTAAAAATTGCAATCAATAACTCATCTTATAACAAACATCTGGCAATAAATTCACTTATCTGGATATACATCGATCAAGATGAATACAATAAAGCTGCAAATCTTGCTCAAGAAGCGTTAAAAGAGTTCCCCGGCAATCGGCTTTTTATGTGGGGGTTAGCCCGAGCTTATGAAAATATCGATAAGAGGGTATCGATCAAAACTTATACAAAAGTTTTAGATTCATATATGCAAGTCCCGAATCAAAATCATTATAAAGAAATAATTCTTAAGAATATCATTGCCAAGCTTTATCTAAAATTAGGGGACAAACAGAAAGCTTTAGCATTTTGCAATGATGTACTTTCAATAAAAGATATTTCCGCTAGCGTGAAGGAAAAACTATCGAACCGATTGAAGCAAGTAAAAGAATTAAAAGATGAGCTGGCTCATTAACTAATCCGGTGACTTTAACTATTCGTCAAAATCAATTAAATTAAATTTAAAATTATAAGCTTTTAGATGAGTTTGGACAATCCTAAATATAAAAAGATGCTCGATGATCTATTGGATGAGTGCCGCAAACATTTAGCTGGTGTTAATGAAGCATTAATTACAAAAGCATTCGAGTTTTCTTTAGAGGCTCACAAAAATGATTTACGCGCCTCCGGTGAGCCTTATTTTAGCCATCCTTATGAAGTTGCTCTTATTGTTTCAAATGAAATTCCATTAGACGATGTTACGGTGGTTTGTGCGCTTCTCCATGATGTAGTTGAAGATACGGAATTCAACTTAGACTTAATGATTAAAGAATTCGGGAGAGAAGTTGCGGAGATAGTTGATGGGGTTACAAAGATAAGCGGAATATTTAAGGGACAGGAAATTACTCAAGCTGAAAATTATAGAAAATTATTGCTATCAATGGTTAAAGATGTCCGAGTTATACTTGTCAAGTTTGCAGACCGCCTTCATAATATGCGTACACTTGAGTTTGTAAATCCCGATAAGCAAAGAAGAATTGCTCAAGAAACTATTGAAATTTATGCGCCCTTTGCGAACAGGTTTGGTCTTGGACAGGTTAAATGGGAATTAGAAGACCTTTCATTCAAGTATTTGAACCGTGAAGCCTACGAGGAAATTGCACGCAAAATAAAAAGCAAAAGGAAGGAAAGAGAATCCTATATAAAAAAATTTAGCGAGCCCATCATTCTTAAACTGAATGACTATAATTTGAAGTTTGAAATTAACGGTCGCCCAAAACACCTTTATAGCATTTACAGGAAAATGGTTAAACGTAATAAACCCTTTGAAGAAATTTATGACCTTTTCGCTATAAGAATAATATTAGATACTGAGAACTCAAATGATTGCTACACTACGCTAGGAATTGTTAATCAAATGTATTTACCTGTTCCCGATAGATTTAAGGATTATGTATCTATACCTAAAACCAACAATTATCAATCTATTCACACAACAGTAATTGGACCCGAAGGACGATTAGTTGAAGTACAGATAAGAACAAAAAAGATGCACGAAGTATCCGAAAGAGGTGTTGCAGCACACTGGCGATATAAAGAAAACAAAGCCGCTTCGGATAAAGAACTTGAAAACTGGGTAAACTGGATACGGGATATTTTTGAGAATGCTTCGAAAGAGGATGCAAGAAAAGAATTATTGGAAAGTTTTAAACTAAATCTTTATCAAGATGAAATTTATGCCTTTACTCCTAAAGGCGACTTGAGGAGATTACCGGTTTCATCTACGCCGGTTGATTTTGCTTTTGAAATTCATAGCAAAGTTGGATATCACTGCATAGGTGCAAAAGTAAACGGAAAAATAGTTCCGCTTGATACAGTTCTTCATAGTGGTGATCAAGTTGATATAATTACTTCAAAAAATCAGCATCCGAATAAAAACTGGATAAAATTTGCTGCCACTCATAAAGCGAAAACAGCAATAAGAAAATGGCTAAATAAAGAAGAAGAGGATATTATAGATGCGGGCAAAGAGGTTTGGGAGAAGAAAATTAAGAAATTAAAATTATCTTTTACGCCTTCTGATGTAGCTAAACTTACACTTAACTTAAAATATGAAACACCTAAACTTTTTTTTAAGGCGATTGGGCAAGGTAAGATTAATCTTGAAGAAATTTTAACTGCGACAAAAGAAAAGGAAGAGAAGAAAGAAAAAATTTTAGGCTTTGATAATTTTGCCAACCTAGCTAGGACAGATATTGGGGGTGTTTTAGTTGACGGAAAAAATTCAGGGATACTTTATTCTTATGCAAAGTGCTGTAACCCTATCCCAGGCGATCCGGTAATCGGATATATTACTATAGGCGAGGGAATAAAAATTCATCGTAAAACTTGCACAAATCTTTTAAGAATTTCGGAAAAAGATGCGAGCAAATTAGTTCCCGTTCAGTGGCCAGAAGGAGAAGGTTCCTTGTTTGTTGCCGGCTTAAGAATTATGGGTGAAGATTCTCCGGGTATTCTTAATGAAATTTCGCATTCCATTGTTTCTTACCAAAATACCAATATCAAATCTATAAATATTAACACGAGTGATTCTTCATTTGAAGGAAGCGTAACAATTTATGTCCATAATCTTGAACATCTTTCACGAATTGTTGACCGCTTAAGAAAAATGAAAGGGGTTTATTCCGTTGAAAGATTTGAGAGCGCATAATTAATGGCGGATGATTCTTCTTATCACAGAATAATGGCGATTGATTATGGTAAAAAAAGGATTGGACTTGCTTTGACAGATCCATTATTGACTTTTGCCTATCCTTTCAAAACTCTTTTGAACGATAAAAATTTTTGGCAAGAAATTACTTATATAGTTGAAGAACAAAATATAAGTAAGATAATTCTTGGCTTGCCACTGAAAGAAAACGGCGAAGAGTATGAATTAACGGCAACTGTCTTTAAATTTAAAGCAGAAATTGAAAAAAGACTAAGGATTGAAGTCCTTGTACGGGATGAAAGATATACTTCATCTATTGCTCTGGAGATGATTAATGCCAACGTTAGTAAGAAATCTAAACGAAGAGATAAGTCCCTGATTGATCAAAGCGCGGCGGCAATAATTTTGCAGGATTATTTAAACGAAAAAAAATAAGTTCAAATTTCTTTTATATTTGGGTAATGAAAAAGAACATATACGTAATTATTGTCGCATTTATTTTCTCGGTCATTTTGTGGGTTTCCATTTCCTTGTCTAACGATTATTATGCTACATTAGAAGTGCCGGTGAAATTGATTGATTTCCCTTATGGCTTTTCGACAGGTTCTGCATTACCTCGGACAATTTCGGTAAAGTTAAAAGGTAAAGGTTGGAAGTTAGTATCTATTTATTTATCGGCAGAATCTAATTTCGTTATACCGGTAGGCTATGAAACAGGGAAAAGATATGTAAACCTTTACAATTATATTTCCGAAAATCCATGGCTTTCTACCGATGTCGAAGTGGTAAATTTTACTCCAGATACTCTTTCCTTTTTTATTGAAAAGGCTTTTGCGAAAAAGCTTAAAATAATCCCCGAATTAAATTTAAGTTTTCAACAAGGTTATGGTTTAGCTTCAAAAGTTATTGCCTCTCCTGATTCTACTCTTGTCTATGGTCCCTTTAGTTATTTGAAAAATTTAGACTCGATAAAAACTAAATTATTATCTTTAGAAAATCTTCAAACAAAAACTTCTGAAAAGATTTTGTTAGAAAGAATTCCTGGGATGAGATACCATGATAATAGCGTGAGCGTTTCTCTTGATGTCCAAAAGATTGTTGAAAAAAATTTTGATAATGTTGCGGTTAAAGTAATTGATGCACCAAAAGATAGAGAGGTAATCTTTTTCCCCAATCGTATAAAGATCAGTATACGCGGAGGAGTTGATGTTTTAGGCAGAATTGATTCAACTCAACTAAATGCTTATGTTAATTACCGGGATGTAGTAGCCGATTCTTTGGGTAGTCTTGTTCCGCAGGTGATTATACCTGAAAATACTTCTTTAATTTTTATTAATCCGGAAAGACTTCGTTACATTATAAAAAAATTTAATTAAATTCACTTATCAATATCTTAAGGTACAATGTTTATTTCATTTGAAGGCATAGATTTCTGCGGAAAGTCTACGCAAGTAAAATTGCTCAGGAAATATTTAGGTAAAAAAAATGAACAAGTTAAAATAATTCGTGAACCCGGAGGTACTAAAATTTCGGAATTAGTACGATCAATTTTGCTTAATAAAGCGCACAACAAGATGACAATTGAAACTGAGATTTTCCTTTTCTCCGCTTCACGCGCACAACTTGTTAGGCAAAAAATTCGTCCTTATCTCGAACATGGAATTTATGTAATTTCAGATCGCTTTCATGATTCTACTACGGCATATCAAGGATTCGGAAGAGGGATTCCTATTGAAGCTGTTAGCAATATTAACAGGCTAGCAATTGGTGATACAATTCCGGATTTAACTTTTTTTATCGATATCCCTGTTGAAGAAGCCGAAAGACGAAAACAAAAAAAAGGTAAATCAAAATTGGATCGAATTGAAATTTCAAAAAATAATTTTTATCAAAGGGTACGTGCAGGTTATCTTTATCTTGCCGAAAGAGAAAAAAGATTTAGAGTTTTAAACGGAACATTAAAAGTAAATGAAATTCACCGCCAAATCATCGAGGAAATCGAATTATACGGGAAGCAGGAGTCTTTATGATTTTTTCAAAAATTAAGAAATTATTATTAGCATCTTTTATCATTTTTATTTTCGCAGGATTTTTTGACGGGAAAGACGATGTCTATTTTCAGATTGCAAAAAACATTGATCTTTTCGGTAGAGTGTATAAGGAAGTTACCTTTAACTACGTTGATAAAATAAATCCGGAAGAATTTATGCGCGCTGGCATCAAAGGAATGTTAAACGTGCTTGATCCTTATACTATCTTTATTGACGGAAGTAATAAACAAGATTTTGATCTTATAACAAACGGGAAATACGGCGGTGTCGGAATTTCAATCGGGGTAAGAGGCGATAGAGTTACTGTCGTTGATGTTCTTGAAGGTTATTCGGCTCAGAAACAGGGGATTAGAGTTGGTGACGATTTGATAGAAGTTGCAGGACGAAAAATTACTCCCGAAAATGTGAACGAAATTTCTTCTCTAGTTAAAGGTGAACCGGGTACAATTATTAACCTAAAAGTGTTGAGAGATGATGATAAAGATACGTTAAGCTTTAATCTTGTTCGTGAAGAAGTCTTGGTAAAAAGTCTAGCCTATGCCGGCTTCTACCCGGAAAATAGTAATAATGTTTATCTGAGAATTACTAACTTTAGCAAATCTGCAAGCGATGAAGTCTTGACTGCTTTAAAGGAATTAAATGCTAAGAAAGAAATTAAATCGGTTGTGTTGGATTTAAGGGGTAACCCCGGTGGGCTGTTGGATGTTGCTGTAGATATATGTGAAATGTTTTTACCCAAGAATGATTTGATAGTCTCTACAAAAGGAAGAGATGAAGCAAGTAAGAAAAGTTATTATTCGATTCACAAACCGTTGTTAGGTAATGCAAATTTAGTTGTTTTAATCGATGGCGGCTCTGCTTCAGCATCTGAAATTGTCGCAGGAGCAATTCAAGACCACGATAGAGGGATAATACTCGGTACAAAATCTTTTGGCAAAGGGTTAGTCCAAACCATTACTCCGCTTGATGATAAAACATCCTTAAAAATTACAACTGCACGATATTACACCCCGAGCGGTAGATGTATTCAGAAAATTGATTATGCAAATCACAACAAAGCTGTTTCAGAAATTGATACAATATTTAAATCTACCTTTTATACCGATCATAAACGATTAGTTTATTCAGCCGGCGGTATTACACCCGATTCTACCGTTCCCTTTGAAATAGCCGGAAATATTACGAAAGACCTTTTGGCAAAAGGATTATTCTTCCAGTTTGCTGATCATTATTATTACTCAAATAGGAAGGTTGATTTTAAATCATTAAATGACGTTCAAATTTTTGATGCCTTTAAGAAATATTTGGAAGAGCAAAAATATAAGTTTAAATCCCCCTCTGAAGGACAAGTAGATCAATTGCTTGCAGAAATAAAAACTAAGAAAGGAGATAATGGTATCTATGAAAATCTTGAGAAGGTTAAGCTTCAGTTTGAAAAATTAGGAGACAGCGATTTGAATATATACAAAAAAGAAATTATTGAAGAGCTTAGAATTGAATTAGCATCGAGATACACCGGCAATAACGGAGCAGTAAGAGAAATGCTTTCTGATGATGTCCAATTTCAAACGGCACTGAAAATTCTATCAAACAGAAAATTATATGATAAGATTTTGTACATAAATAACTAATATGGGATGACTTGCTTGAACAATCATGTAAAAGAAAAAATAAAAAGTATTGTTGGGGCAAAAAATTTCTTGGATTCTGTTGAAGATAAGCTTTGCTATTCTTATGACGCAACCGCCCTTTATAACCAAATGCCCGAGGCGGTTGTCTTTCCTAATGATGGAGAACAAATTTCAAAAATTCTAAAATTAGCTAACGAAGAATTATTCAACGTTGTTCCGCGCGGCTCGGGTACCGGACTAAGCGGCGGTTCTATACCCGTTGAAAATTCTTTGGTTATCGTTATGACACGCTGGAATAAAATTTTGGAAATTGACGACAGGAATTTAACAGCTACTGTTCAACCTGGAGTTATTACCGGGCAACTTCAAAAAGAAGTTGAAAAACTTGGTCTATTCTATCCTCCTGATCCTGGGAGTCTGAATGTCTGTACTATCGGTGGTAATGTTGCTAATAATGCAGGTGGTTTGCGCGGATTAAAATATGGGGTTACAAAAAATTATGTGCTCGGTACAGAAATGATTTTACCTAATGGCGAATTATTAAAAACCGGCGGCAAAAATTATAAAGATACAGCAGGCTATAACCTTCGTGATTTTATAGTAGGAAGCGAAGGCACTCTGGGAGTAATAACAAAAATTTTACTTAAACTTATTCCGGTACCTTCTAAGTTCATCACCCTTATTGCATATTTTGATAAGCTTTCAGACAGCGCGAAAGCAGTTGCCGATATTATTTCTGCTCATATTACACCAAGCATGCTTGAATTTTTAGATAGTACTACAATTAATTGTGTGGAAGATTTTACAAACATCGGTTTACCAAGAAACGCCGATGCAATTCTATTACTAGAGGTTGATGGTAGAGGAAGTGCAGTTGATGAAGATGCCGAAGCCATTAAAAAAATTTTGAAAAGGGACGGAGCTTCATTTGTTCATTCAGCCGAATCGGAAGGTGAAGCCTCTAAGCTTAAATCAGCAAGAAGAAGTGCCTTTAGTGCGTTGGCAAGAAAACGCCCCACGACAATTTTAGAAGACGCTACCGTTCCGAGAAGTGAATTACCGGTAATGATTGAAAAAGTTATGCAGGCATCCCGGAAATTTGATGTTACTTTCGGAAATTTTGGACATGCCGGCGACGGCAATCTTCATCCGACTTGCTTAACCGACGAAAGAGATAACGCCGAAATAAATCGTGCGCTTAAGGCATTTGATTTTATTTTTAATGAGGCAATTAAATTGGGCGGTACTATTACAGGAGAACACGGAACAGGATTGTCAAAAAAAGAATTTTTAGAACTTGCTGTCGGAATTCCTGCGGTTGATATGATGAAGAAAATTAAACTGTCCATTGATGAAAATAATATTTTAAATCCGGGGAAAATATTCTCTATAAGCCCAAGGTGTGAGGGGTCTCTGCCTTTAAGTAGGGATCAAATAAAAGATTATGTTTCCTAAGTGCCGCTTTATTAATGACAAAACAAAATTCTAATAATCTGCTGCTTTCTGCTTTACCGGACGATGATGTCTTATCTCAATGCATCCATTGCGGAATGTGCTTGGCTACATGCCCGACGTATGAATTAACTAAACTTGAACGTTCCTCTCCTCGCGGAAGACTTAAAATGATAAAGTCGGTTGCACGCGGCGAAATGAAAATATCGAAAATCTTTGCCGAAGAAATGAATTTCTGTCTGGATTGTCAGGCATGCGAAACTGCTTGTCCAGCTGGGGTTAAATATGGTTCAATAGTTGAAGCTGCTAGAGTCGTTGTTGAAGAATCAGGTTATGGAAAATTAGTAAGTAGATTTCTAAAATACATTGCTTTAAAAATTATTATTCCGAACAAATCTTTGTTAAAATCGACTGCACGATTGCTAAGGTTTTATCAAAGATCGGGGCTGCAAAAATTTTTACACAAGTCAGGTATCTTTAAAATGATAGCACCCAAACTAACTGAAATTGATAATCTGTCTCCTACTGTGTCGTCAAAATTTAGCGATAATCATCTTGAAGAAAAAATTTCATCTGCTGTACCCACAAAATATAAGACTGCATTCTTGACTGGATGTTTAATGAATGTAATGTTTGATGAAATTAATAGTGATACGATTGATGTGTTAAAAGCATTAAATTGCGATATCTTTATCCCGAAGAATCAGGTATGTTGCGGCTCTCTAAACGAACACAATGGCGACTTTGAAACTGCTAAGTCGCTGGCGAAAAAAAATATTGATGCCTTCGGACAATCTGACTACGATTTCCTAATTACAAATTCATCGGGCTGTAGCGCTTTTATGAAAGAGTACGGACATATTCTCAAAGATGATCCCGAATATTCCGGGAAAGCAAAAATATTTTCTTCTAAGGTGAAAGATATTATGGAATTTTTAGCCAACGTTGATATTGAGAAGAAATTAAATATCTTGAATGATTCGGTTACTTATCACGATGCTTGCCACCATGTCCATACTCAAAAAATATTTTCGGAACCAAGAAAAGTTTTACAATCCATCCCTGAATTATCTTTTAACGAACTTGAAGAATCTACCTGGTGTTGCGGCAGCGCCGGTATTTATAACATCACTCATTATGACGACTCGATGAAGTTTCTTGAAAGAAAAATGAATAATATAATGAAAACTGGTTCGAAAATTGTCTTAGCCGCAAATCCGGGCTGTATTTCGCAGCTTAAATATGGAGCAAAAAAATTTCACGTCGATGTTGAAATATTGCACCCTGTCAGTTTTGTCAAAAAATCATTAAACGCCAATAAATAACTTCCCAAAAGATTTTTTTATTTACCCTTGTTTCATCTGAATTATTTTATTCGTCAACTTTCCGTTTTTAAAGCGAGATTGCTCTTTGTAATGATACATATCACTTAGGATAAATTATTATTTAAATAAATTTTCCTCACAAAAAAAATGTATTAGGGAGTAGACTTTTTAAGTTCAAAAAACTAAAGTTTAACAAAACTTAATATTTGTTTTATAGCATTAATTTTCTAAGTTTACCACAACATTTTTTTTAATCGTTACAATAATATTTCTAAATAAAATTTTTGCGGAA
>JAJYCM010000050.1 GCA_021778375.1 Bacteroidota bacterium | reverse complement strand
GATTGAGTAAAAGGCAAACCAGTATTATAAACCCAAGTAATAGTTGCATACCAGTCGTTGCCAAAATTATATTCCAAAGTTAAATCGATGGAATTGCGCGAATCATAGCGCGGATAATAAAGCCAGTCGTTGACATCTTTGTAAGCCCAACTTAATGTATACGAGGCAGTGAAAGCAAAAGGATTGTTGTTAAAGCGAAATAAGAATTCCCACCCATACGATTCGCCCGTTGCGGAGATTAAATCCGGATCAGTGGAAGAAATTTTATTATCGTTTAGAGTCGGAATATTTTTCATAATTTTATAGTAACCTTCAACATCTAGGGAAATGCTTGAAGTAAAATCTGTAGTCATCCCGATAGAGTATTGAATTGATCCAGCCGGTTTTAGATAATCAGGAATAATTATCCATGGTTCAAAAAGAGATATGACCTCGTTCTCATCGGAAAGAGTCGTTAATTCCTGCTCATAAATTCCCCATGAACCTTTTAAGGCTATTGCGGGAAAAATCCTATAAGTCATACTAACTCTTGGCTGAATCATAAACGGATTGTCGCTTGACGATAAAAGACTGACAGCGGCAATTCTAGCTCCGACATCTGCACCGAAATTTTCGTACCGTAAGAATTTATATTTTCCATAAACACTTATATTAGTTCCGCTTGAACCAATATCGCTTATTGCGCCCAAAGAATTTTCAAGATAAAGTGTGGTATTGACATCTTTTATTTCAGTTCCAATGCTTAGTTCATCTTTACTTGGAAAGATGTAATTAAAATCCATTTTAGTAGTAATGTCGTCAAGTTGATTATTTTTAGGCTTTGCAGAGCTTAGTTTAGGATCAACTTCTCCCTTAAAATTGCTCCATGAAATTCCTATTTCAAAATAAAGCGGTGAATCCGTTAGTTGAAACCAATCTAAACCAAGTAATTTGTTTGACCAGCTCATGTTTTCGGTATAAGGGCTGTTGTTATTCAAATTATCGCCGCTAATGAAACCGGTTATATCGAATTTTGATCCTTTAATAAAATTTGGGTTCGAATAATTCAGCTTTAAAGACATATCGTAAAAATCTATCGGCGCACTTTTATCATTTAAGAATTTTTTAAGTATTTCGCTATAATAACTCTTTCTTCCAGTAATCATAAAAGATCCGTTAGGAATTGGACCTTCAAAAAGGACTTTACCTGTTAGAAAGCTTGATGTTGCAGAACCGGCAAAGGTATTTTTGTTACCGTCTTTGGTTATAATGTCTAAAACAGAAGATAGCCTATCGCCGATTTCTGATGTAAACCCTCCCTTATAAAATTCAACGCTGTTTATCATATCGGGGTCAATCACGCTGAACATTCCGAAAGCGTGAAAAGGATTATAAATAGTTATACCGTTTAATAGAACAAGATTTTCATTGCTTGAACTGCCGCGCACATAATAGCGCGCAGAAACATCTCCGGTTGATCTCACTCCGGGCAAATATTGCAAAGAGCGGAATACATCGGCTTCCACACCTTTAGGAAGCATTTCAATATCTCTCATAGATATTCTTTGAAGACCGATATCCGTGGCATTTTTTCCAATTACTTTTTCTCCTACGGTTTCTACAGTTTCCATTTTAATTCCAACGGGAGAAAGAGCAACGTTTAATTCCGTAATTTTATTTTTCGTCACTGACAGGATAATTTTTTTTGTTTGATAACCGACATAAGAAACAATAAGCGTATACTTGCTGCGCGCGGGAACTGAGGTGATTATATAAAGTCCGTGTGAGTCAGTCGATGCTCCGATATTCAATTCGTTGACTAATACATTACAAAACGCAAGAGCTTCGCCGTTAGTAGAATCCGTAACGATGCCTCTGATCGTTCCTCTCCCCTGTGAATATAAAGCAGTTACACTTAAAAAGAAAAAAAATAAAGTTAATCTAAGAAAAAGAAATGATTTTTCTCCCGACTTATAATTCATTCAATGCTTTCTTCAGTGTTAGACAGTGAAAAATTACCCTGTCAAATATATTGTAATTAATTAGTTAGTTAAAAGAGTAATTGTAATTTTTTTGATAATTTCTTTTAATAATAATCAGTTCAAGCTTTATGCAATAGTCTAATCTTTTTCAATTAATGTTCCTGCATTCCCCTTCAAAGTTTCATCATAAAATTCTGAATTTGTAATATACACCTTTTTGCCGCCCCCTTCTAAAAAATTTATTGCCGCTTTTATTTTGGGACCCATACTTCCGGCCGGAAAGACATTTTCGTTATAAAGTCGACGAGCTTCATCCAGAGTTAAATGCCTTACATCAATTTGATTCGGCTGCTGGTAATTTAATTTTACTCCGTCAATATCAGTAAAGATGAAAAGTTCTACGTGAAGATTTTCACCCCTTGAGTTTGCTCTTTTAATTAAGCTAATTCCAAGTAAACTTGAAGATAGATCTTTGTCGATTACAGCATTTATACCGGAATAAATATTTGCCGGCAAATTATTTGGTGAATACTTTCTTTGATAACTAATTCCAAACTTACATATATAAACTTCAAATCCATCTATTACTTCCGGTTTAATTTTCACAACCGGGATACCACCTCCGCCAACAGCAATAGGAATAATTCCAGCGCGAAGGTTAGCTTCAATTACATCTATTTCTATAATTTCAACAGGTTCCGGAGAAGGAACAACCCAACGCCAAAGATCTTCTCCGTTTTCATCTTTTTTGTAAAACATGAAAGGACGATTTTCTTTTTGCTGCATTTCCATCGCATCTTTTTTAGCAAATGACGGCCCTATAAACTTTGAAGGGGAACGAAATGCATAATCATTTTCATCGACCACTACTTTGGAAACCGTTTCCGCAGCAACTTTATTTACTCCAAGAATACTTAACGAGTTAGTCAGCTGTGAGAGCATGTAACCCATAGAACCCTGAGTATCAGCATCACAAATATCAATATCACTACCCATCTCCTTATAATTTCCATTCATTAAAAGATTCCCGACCTGCGGGCCATTGCCATGCGTAATAATATAATAATCATCGGGTGCTTCTTTAATAATTTTAGCCAGAAGCTCACAAGTATTAGATGTTCTTTTCCACTGGTCTGATAATTCCGGTAAAATTAATTTCCCGGTATCGGAGTTGACTGCACCTGCAGGGGAGATTTCATTTCCTCCGAGAGCAAATATTTTTAATTGTTTTTCCATATTTTTTTGATATTTAACTGATAGTTAAAGCCTCCTGTTGTTTCCTTTTGCTTCAATTAATTACTGATGTTATGCAACTTTCGGGAAATTGTAATAATGGAGTCATGGAATTGAGTGACTTAATTCCAATATTCCAAAAGACTGTTTTTGCGTAACGTGAATTATTAAGTTATTTCTAATGGCTTAGAAGTATCTTCTCTTTTAATTATAATCACTGTTGCATCGTCTTCCCATTTGCTGCTATTTCCAAATATCTTAGCGCTATTAAATATTTCATCTAAAATTTCCTTAGCAGATTTTTTTTGATTTTTTACCACTATATCTATTAATCTATCAAACCCAAATTCTTCCTTCTGCCTGTTTTGTCTCTCAATAATTCCATCGCTGTAAAGGACGAGAACTGATCCCGGTTTAATAAAAACATAAGTTTGATGAATCGAGACCTCAGGAAGTGCGCCGAAAACTAATCCGGTTGATTCCAATGTAATAACTTCTTTTCCGGATATAAGAAACGGAATCGGGTGTCCGGCATTTACATAAAATAAATTCCCATTTATCTCAAGATCTGCATAAAACAATGAAACGAACAGGGAAGAATAAACGCTTTTGTGAATAACCCGGTTTAATTTTTTCAAAGTGAAGACAGTTTTCATCTCTTTTTCAAGCCCCATACGGAGCCCAGTAACGACATCTCTGACTAGAAGAGCTGCAGGAATTCCATGCCCGCTTGCATCACCGATACAAATTCCAAAACTTGTTTCATCAAATTTGAAGTAATCGTATAAATCACCTCCTACAAGCTCAGCTGGTTGGGAGTATCCGCATATCTGGTACCCTGGAATCACCGGTGCAGACGTCGGTAATAAGCTTTGTTGAATTAAGACAGCTTGCTCAATTTCATTTTTAACAGCTTCCGAATAAATCCGGGAATTTATTGCATTTCTAACGGCGTTAAAACAAAATTCTATCTCTTCTCTTATCCATCCGCTTTTCAATTCAAATAGAACAATCCAATGATCTTCGGTTCCTTTAACAGTAAATGCCGCAGGAATAGAATATTCTTTCCTATTAGAATTAATGGAAGGATCAATAGTGAAGAACGGGTTGTCAAAAATATAACTTCTGGATTTCATTAAAGCTATAACCGGTTCAGATTCTTTTGGAATCATTTTAGTAATCTTGGTATTTTTAAAATTTTCTTCCGGTGAAATTAAGACATAATCATTCTCCTCCTCTTCATAAATACGCCCTTTTACAATATTTAGGTCTGACCCGAAAGTATTTTCCAATTCCCATACAATTGTGAAAAGAAAATCCTTCCCAGTTTTTTCATGTCCGATTCTGTTCAAAAGAAAGTCTAATTTTCTATAAAACGTTTTTGGCTCGATCATTTCTCAATTCTTTCGTCTCGATTTTTATAAACCTAAAAATACGGAAAATAATTGAAAGCATAGCGAGGTAAGGCGCAAGTATGAATTTTGAACCTTGCCACCGGCAGGTTTTAAATGAGACACAATGAAATTGAGGAAATTTATGATAAAAAATATTCCACCTAGCCGACAGGTTTGACATATAAAGTAAAAATATTATTTCCAATAATTTAGCGCACTAAGTTCAAGTTCGAGAAAAAGCGAGGGGAATATCTCACCGGACGGGCACTGTTAACACAAAAGACAAAGATTTAAGCATCAATTTTATGGACCTGTTTTCCTATTTTTATTCGATACGTCAATTGGCACTAATTTAAAGTCTTCCAAAAAAATTTGTAATACTTCTATGAAATTTATGCAGGGACTTTACGGGAGGGGCATACATTAATATACATTTCTTAAATACAAAATTTAGCCCTAACCGATTTGCTGCATCAATTACTTGATTTGATTCAGCACCTTGTTGAATCCAAACATTTTTTATACCGATTGAAGCTGCTTCATTTAAAATCAATTCTACATATTTCGATGAAACCGAAATAAAGACAGCGTCAATTTTTCCTCGAAGAGCTTCTAAGTTAGGGAAGCATTTGTCACCGTCAATTTCATTTTCAGTTGGATGTACCGGCAAAACTTGATAGCCCCGTTGTTTAAGTTCTTTATAAGCTGAGTTACCAAATTTTCGCCCTTTGCTTGAACAGCCTACAACCGCTATCCTTTTGCAGTTGATAAAATCTTGAATTGATTGCTCCATTTTTATTTCTCCTTGAGTAATGATTTTTTTATATAATCAATATTCAAATAATCTTCTTTTGCGGGGAAAAAAAGTATCCCCACTGTAATTTTATTTAGCAAAGTTTGAGCTGTATTTTTCAAGGCGATCTAATTCGTCAGATATTTTGTCCCTCCACAAAATTGTAGCTCCGGCTATTTGTCCTGAGGACGTATCCTTACGAAATTGTTCAACATTTTTAATTAGCTCCCCGTTATTCTTCTCAGTCAACTGGCGGAATTTTTCTTTATAATTATCGATATTAAAATCCGTTTTGGAAAATTCTTCACGCAATTTTCTTGTATAGAGTTCGTAAATATCAAAAATTACCTGGTCGTATAACAATAAACTTTTTGTTGCAACTTTTTCATTTACCCATGAAGTTCTTTTATCAAAAACACAAATTGCAGTAAGTTTTGCCGGAGTAAAAATGTTTTCCTTCTCTATCGTTGCAGGGTTATAAACGTGAATACCGCTTGCAGTTTTTCCCGATAGATCAAGAGGTATTCCTTGAAAATCACCCCAAGTTAATCTTCTCGTTTTCGACCAATACAAATATTCATTTGAATTATATTTTTTATATAGCGCCGGGATATTATTATAGGCGCATTGAACAAATAAAAAAGAAAGTAATAATGGAATAACAAATTTCATAGTGATAACTTAGGGTAAAATATTTTTCTTATTGTTCTGCCAGATATCATACCACTCATACCAAGGAACGAGATAAGGTATTGCCGTAATTCTGCCCCCAAAGCCCATGAATCTGTAAGTAAACATATTTACATTGCTAAGTTTCAGCGATTTGAGTGCGTTATCATTTATTGACACTCCATACTCATTGGCAAGTTTTGCAGTGTATGAATCAATTTTTTCATCCCATTTCTTTTCTAACAGAATTTCTTTAATCCTGGATTTTAATGAGTCGGTTAAAGTTAGATTCGTATCTTGAAGAACATCTTTCTTCCCGATTACCTTAAAGATTGAATAGCCATCGGGAGTTCCGATAGGACCGGCAATCTGACCGATTTTCATTTTTTCGGCAGTTCTGCCTATTGGTCCATACATTGTTACCGGAAAATAACCAAACTCACCTTTTCTATCTTTCGTCCAATTACGCTGTGTATAAAGCTGGGCGAGTTCACCGATATCCTTTCCTTTTTTTAGTTCATTTAGAACTGTTTCCATAACTTCTAATTTTTCATTTAATATTTCCTGAATATTTACTTCATGGATCGAGTGTTCGGATTTGTAAGTTGAATCAAAAAAACTTTTTATTTCTTCATTCGAAACATGCAGCGAATCATAAAAAGTATTTCGCAGCGTTTTCGCTAAAACACTTTTATCCCAGATATTGAGATCATTTTTTACTTCGGGAAGATTTTCAAGTCCTTGCTTGTAACCTTCTCTTGCAAGTGTTTCCTGTCGGATGAAATAATTAACGTGAACTAAAAGAAGGTCGGCAATTGGCTGGAAGGATATGTCGGGATTATTTATAACAAATGAATCAACGAATAAGCTATATAAAAACTCTCTTAATGTAGCCGGTTTCTTCGGAAATTTTATAAAACTCATATCTAAAGTATCATGACCGTATTCTTTCATAATATTTCTAAGGTCATAATCATTGAGCAATATCCAGTGAGTTTTATAATACGTATCATTTGCCTGTTTCTCTTTGACAGTTGCGATAATTCTATCGACAAGGCTTTTGAACAATTTGATATCCGTAAAAATCTTTTGTGCAGCCAGCAATTTTTGAATATATGGCCTGCCGATTTCTTTGGCTTTTCGCGCTTTAAGAATTCTCATTACCTCTTCTCTAATACTGCCATCTTTAGTATAAGCTCCCATTTGGGATTGTACTCTACCTTGCAACTTAAAAATAAACCAACCGTTATAAGTTTTTACTGGGGAAGAAAAACTGCCAACATGCATATTATAAAGAGTGTCTTCTACATATTCATCATCCATACTGCCGTAATTTATTTCAATTGGCTTAAATTGTCCAGTAGAATCGCCGCTCGTCATCAAAAGTGAGTCGAAAGAAGCTCCTTTTTTAAGCAGAGAATAGATATGAAATATTTTTGCAGAATCGCCGGAACTAATAATGTTAACTTTCAAAGTCCATTCCGCGCGCTTCACTGCCTTACTTAAGTCTGCCTTATTAAATTTAATTTTCTTTTCAATTTCCTTTTTGAATAAAGCATCCCTAACGTATAAATCCTGCGTCGGCTGCATAGAATATTTATAATATTCCGTTGTATCGAAGCCCAAGTCTTTAGCCTTTTGCGACCAGAGATCTTCCGCAATCAGTGAATATAACAAATCATATCTTGTTGAATCGGGATTAAATTCGTCGTTGTCCAAATGAGGAGTCAGCTCATACCGCTTTGTAAATTCTTCTGATGTTATTTTGTCTTTTCCGACCGTTGCAACAACAGAATTCTTTTGCTGTGCAAAACTTAATGTTGATGCCGTCATAAAAAATATAACAGAAATTATAACCTTTAACTTATACATTTTAACTAAATTTTCCTTAATGCTTATTCATAAAAAAAAGAAAGCTGCACCGGAAGAATTTCCTGATGCAGCACAAATTTAACTAATTTGTTTCCTTTATCTAAAGTCTATTGTTTTAATCTTTGGCTTTACTGATTGTAAATTCTCCCGCAAGCCTGATATCCCGCGAAGAACTTCCGACCATTACCTTTACCTTGCCCGGCTCTGTTATCCATGATTCATTTTTGTCGTTGAAATATGCAAGGGCATTTCTATTGACATAAAATTCTACTTCCTTTGTTTCACCGGGTTTCAAAGTTATTCTATCAAAGGCTTTCAGTTCTTTTGCCGGTCTAGCAACTTTAGAATTTAACATACTGAGATAAAGTTGAGGGATTTCAGTTCCTAAAACTTTACCTGAATTTTCAACCTTAAATGCTATTTTGAAATTCCCATCGCTGTCAGTAGCCGGTTCAATTTTCAAACCGCTGTATGAAAATTTTGTGTATGATAAACCGAATCCAAACGGAAATAACGGTTGGATGTTATCTTTATCAAAATGCCGGTAGCCAACAAAAATTCCGTCTGAATAATTACTTACGCTGTCTTGTGCTTTATAAGTCTTATATGCGGAACAATCTTTCCAGCTTTTCGGAAAAGTAACCGGGAGTTTTCCCGAAGGATTATAATCTCCCAAAAGAACGTCTGCAATAGCATTACCGACTTCCTCGCCACCGAACCAGGCTTCTAAAACACCGCTTACTTTGTTTATCCAATTATTCATAATTACAGGTGAACCGGAATTAAGAACGACAATTACATTTTTATTTGCCTTAGCTAACGCTTCAATTAATTTATCCTGTCCGTTTGGCAGATTTAGATTAGCCCGGTCAAAACCTTCTGATTCAAAAAATTGAGAAGTACCTGCAAATACAACTACGACGTCTGATTTCTTTGCAACTGAAACCGCTTCAGCAATCAAGTCTTCGTTAGGAGGTCTCCATCCAAGCTTTGCAACGGCATCTCCGCCATTTTGATAATATTCATATTGCAAACTATAAGATTTGCCTGCTATTAATTTTGTTTTGTAGGAATGAACTTCGGCAGCGTGATCGCTCCACGCATCGACTATTAATTTTCCATCAAGAAAAAGGCGTGAGCCGTCATCTGAAGTCACATCGATAAGATATTCGCCTGTTTTTGCCGGTTTAATGATTGTAGTCCATCTAATGGAATAATTTTCATTTCTAAATCCATCAAACGGCGCATTATTTCTCCAATTGAAGTTTATCTCTTTATCAATCCGGGTAAGTATAGGTATTCCGTCTAAATTTTTATTGTCAAAGAACTCTGCGACAAGTCCATGTTTAGATGGGTTATTAGGCAAATAAAAAAAAGAGGAATCGATTGAATGGCCATCTCCGTCAAGTATAACACCTTCGGCAAAATTAATTTTTATTTTGCTTCCTATTTTATTTTGAAGGGCTTCTAGCGGGCTAACCGAAAAAACCGGATTTACCATAGAACTTCCGCCGCCGCCAACCCGCGCGTGATTTGCTCCCGGGCCAATAACTGTAATAGATTTAATATTCTTTTGATCTAGCGGCAAATCATTGTGGTTGTTCTTTAGCAAGACAATTCCTTCCTTGGCAGTTTTAAGAGCAACTTCGCGGTGTTCTTTTGTATTGATGAGATTGTTGTCCGGCAAATGCCGTTTATCGAATAACCCTAATTCAAACATCACTCTTAAGATTCTTCTTACCTTATCGTCTATAGTTGATTCTTTTACTGTTCCGTTTTTTATTGCGTCTATTAAAGTTGAATCATTTAGGTAAGTTCCGTATGGCATTTCTAGATCTAAACCGCCGTTTGCGGTAGGAATACTACTATGAACAGCTCCCCAGTCGGACATAGCTAATCCCGTAAATCCCCAGTCCTTTTTTAATTTTGTTTCTAGGAGATAATCATTTTCACTGCAATAAGCCCCATTAAGTTTATTGTAAGCCGCCATAATTGCCAAAACTTTTGCTTCTTTAACAGCTGCTTTGAAGGCGCGAAGATAAATCTCATTCAAGGCACGATGATCAATTTTCACATTAACGAACATTCTTTCATGTTCTTGATTGTTTACCGCAAAGTGTTTTACCGTAGCTGCAACATCCTGACTCTGTACTCCTTCGATGTAGCTAACCGCCATTCTTGAAGTTAAATAAGGGTCTTCGCCAAAACTTTCAAAATTTCTTCCGCCTTGAGGAATGCGTGCAATGTTAACGCATGGTCCCAGGATAGCATCTCTTCCTTTCCCTTTTACTTCCTGTCCGATTGAAATTCCAATTTTATTTATCAAAGAAGTATCCCATGTTGCAGCCATAGCTATGCCTGCAGGAAAAGCAGAAGAATTTCCCCAACGGACGCCTAATGGTCCGTCGCTCATTTTTAATTCGGGTATTCCAAGCCGTTCAATTGGTTTAGTAGCAAAACCGGTTCCTCCAAGAAGAGATATCTTTTCTTCAAGCGTCAATCGCTTTAACAAATCCTCGACTCTATCATTTACAGAATATTTCGGATTTTTATAAACAGGCATTTCTTTTTTTTGTTGAAATTTACTTCCATTAAAAATAATAAATAACAAAAATGGAAGAAAAAGATACTTTAGGTCAGTAATTTTATTTATTCTCATGTGTCAATCCTTTAATTATTAAAAAGCGCAAGATTAAGTTCAAGTTTAAGTTTAAGAAAAAAGAATAAAAATATCTTGACTCAAAAAACAATCGTCCAGGCAGATAAATGGCAATATCTATAAATCATGATTTTATCATCTTTCATTGGTTTGTTGTGGGCTTTTGAATTTATTTTGATTTTAACCCCAAAGCTTTCAAATATCCTTTATTCACAGCACAATTGTTAAATTTAATATTTTCAAGAAATCCTTCCAGCGACTTTTTAATAACTTGATTTGACGGCATGGCTTTTCTGATTTCTTCAAACGAAGTACGTGGACTTTCTTCAAAGGTAATTACCGAGTCATAATCAGCAGGAATATTAATTGATATCATTCCCCTAGATGAATCTAATTTTTTATAAGGCCAAAAGCACCATCCGATATTATTTTTCTCTAACAAATTTTTAAAAGAAGAGATCCATTTGTCCGTATTTTCCCCTGATTCACCCAGCCACACAGGCACATTATTCTTATTTCTAAAATCAACATACTCTTGAATAACAGACTGAGTTGTATCGCTCCAATATTTGTGAAAAGTGTATACTGATTTTGAATCAAACGGTTTGCCGAAGACTTTAAAATTTGAATCCCACTGTGCACCGCCAAGAAAAACGATATGATTTTTATCTACTTCTCTAATCGCGCTTATAATTTTTTTATAAACAGGTTCAAGCTGTTTATTAAGTTTTTCAGTTTTGAAATAAGGTGCAATCGGTTCATTTAAAAGATCATAGCCTATTACAGCCGGTTCATTCTTGTAGTGATCGGCAATTTTTTTCCAAAGATCAGCAGTCAATTGTTGGCTCGAGGTGCTTTCAAAAAGGAAAGGGTATCCCCAGCCATTGTCAATATTATCTCCTGTTTGTCCTCCTGGCGCGCAGTGCAAATCAAGGATAACCCAGATATTATTTTCTTTACACCAATCGATTACACGGTCTAATAATTTAAAACCTGTATCGTAATTAATACCTGGATGACTTTCACTAATGAAAAGGCGATAATCAAATGGAATCCTAATTGAGTTTAATCCTGAGTTTTTTATAAATGCAATATCTTCATTTGTGATATATCGGTTCCGAAAGGTTTCCCAAAAACGATTTGCCTTTTCCGGTCCGAGAAGTTCCGATATTACCTCGTTAATAAGCCTTGTAGAGCTTGCTTTTTTAAATTTGAACATATACCCTTCCGGCTCTAACCAATTTCCAAGGTTTATACCCTTTAACAACAACGGTTTTCCGTTATAAATTATATCTTTGCCGTATACGGAAACAAATTTTTCTTGAGCCTGTGTGTGCATATGCCCAAGAAATGAAAAAATAATTAAAAAAGGAAATAAAACACGGGGGTTATAATAATTTAGACCTGACATAGATATGTTCCCTATAAAGAAAGAGAGACTTAGTTAACGGGCAATCAATTCATTCTGTTTATCAATTTCATTCCAAATTAAAGCACTCGCGCCAAGAACTGCGGAATTTCCATTAGTAAGGGCTGAAGGAATCAGCTTGACCTTATTCTTGAAAATATTGAGCATATATTCTTCCATATACTTTTGGGTAGGCTCAAATATTAATTTACCAGAAGCTGCTAATCCACCGAAAAGAATAATTGCTTCCGGGCTTGTATGCGCCACGGCGTCGGCTAATTTAATTCCTAATATTTTTCCAGTATAATCAAAAGCATGCAATGCAATTTTATCACCCTTCAAAGCAGCTTCGGAAATTGTTTTTGCAGTAAGATCTGAAAAGCTGATTTTTCTCAATTCGCTTTCATCGTTTGAGTCGCAAAGAAG
>JAJYCM010000382.1 GCA_021778375.1 Bacteroidota bacterium | reverse complement strand
ATTTTAATAAACCTCAATTGAGTTATCAATTTCTTCTGACCAGGAATTGATTCCTCCTTTTAAGTTAATAACATTTTTAAAACCATTTTCGATAAGATAATTACAGACAGCATAACTTCTTGTGCCATGATGACAATAGACAATAATTTTTTCATCTGGACTAAGTTTGGAAAGATGGTATCCAAAGTTGCTAAGGGGCATTAATTCAGAATTTTCTAATTTAGCAATTTGATATTCCCATTCTTCGCGTACATCAACTAAGCGTATATTTTTTTCTTTATCCAAAATTTCTTTGATTTCAACAGGAGATAAATTCTTAATCATTTTAGTTTAATATATTTTTGATTTTACAAGATAGATTCATTCTATTCCATGCAAATTTACGTTCGATATACAACTAAAATTGTTATTTAAAATACACGGAGCAATAAGCGCAATAGTAAGTTCAGGTTCAAGTTTAAGTTCAAGGAAGAAGTTTGGGAAGGATAGTATCTGTTATCATCAAACCAAGTTCACTTCCTCCTCAAGCATAATGCCAAATTTTTCAAAGACCGATTTTTTTATTCGGCGGGATAAATCCAAAATTTCAATCCCCGATGCATTATTAAGGTTTACAAGCACTAAAGGTTGTTTAGCATGAACCCCAACATTACCAATACTTTTCCCTTTCCAATTGCATTTATCAATCAGCCAGGCAGCTGATATTTTATAATTTCCGCTTGTTAATTTATGACTGTTTAAATCATAAAACTCCTTTCCCAGTTTCAAATATACTTCTTCTGTAATCTCAGGGTTTTTAAAAAAACTACCGGCATTGCCTAAGTCTTCAGGGTTCGGAAGTTTACTTCTTCTAATTTTACAAACTACTTCGCTTACATCTCGAATTCTAATCTCTTTCAGATCCAATTTTTGAAATTCTTCTTTTAAGGCGGAGTAATTAAGATTCACCTCCGGGTTCTTATTTAACTTGACGATAACCGAAGTGATGTAAAATCTACCTTTTAGTTCACGTTTGAAAATACTATCGCGATAACCAAATTCACATTCGTTTTTGGAATATACTTTTGTTGAAATATCTTCAAGTGAAATTCCTTTTAGCGAATAAAAAACGTCTTTTAATTCTTGACCGTATGCCCCTATATTTTGAATCGGAGCCGCACCTACGGTACCCGGAATAAGGGAAAGATTTTCTATTCCTCCGTAATTTTTCTTTATGCAAAAACGGACTAAATCATTCCACAGCAATCCGGATCCAGCTTCTACATAGATTTCACGATCGTTTTCATTAGTAACTTTTATTCCCGGAATAGAATTTTTAATGACAAGGCCGTCAAAGTCTTTTGTAAATAAAATATTGCTTCCCCCGCCAAGGATTAATTTAGGAAGAGCGCAAAAAGGTTCTTGAGATAAAATTTCTCTAAGTTCATCTTCACTAAAAACTTCTACAAAAAGTTTTGTCTTCACATCAAGATGAAAAGAATTTAATTCTTTAAGTGAAATATTTTCTTTGATATTCATCAAGTTCAACCTTAACTTACACTAAATTATTTATCCGGTTATGATAATTAAAATGTAAAAAGACTAATTATTAATTTTGAAAATTAACTAATACAAAATAATTTTAATAAAGCAGTTAAAAAAGTATCGCACACATTTTTCTTTAAGCCGTGAAATACTGCAATATTGAGTTGTAAAAATTTTAGAGTTGGAATTTGAATTGAAACTTGAATTTAATTTTAATCAATCAGGAGTAATTCCATACCGTAAGGGAGCGAACGGACTTGAAATTCTTTTAATTACTTCGATGAAAAAGAAAAAATGGATTATTCCAAAAGGTTATATTGAATTCAATTTATCCGCCTTTGAGTCTGCAAAAAAAGAGGCCTTTGAAGAAGCCGGAGTTTTGGGAGCCAATGAAACAATAGAGTTGGGTTCATTCGAGAATTACAAATCCATCGGGGTGTGTCACACAAAAGTTTTTACTATGGAAGTGATTGAAGTATTGGACGACTATCCACACAAGACACTCAGAAAGCGAAAGTGGTTTGAACTAAAAACTGCTTCCGAAAATATTAGCATTGAAGCAATTTCATCAATGATTTTAAGCATGAATAATAAAATTAAATGATTTGGGTTCTACTCACCCAATAGAGAATTAATCACTTTTTGAATGACTTCAAAATCGAAACCTTTTGTACTGAGATACGAATAAAGCTTCTGCTCTATTTTTTCTTTAGCAAGTGGCTTAACCGCAAGTAATTTAAGCTTTTTAGCCCCGAGGACTAAAGCGTTTTCGGATTCATTTTCTTGATTAAAATTCTCAGCTAAAACTACTGAGATTATATCTCTATCGATATGTCTCTTAATTAGTTCAGACTTAACTTTATACATTCCCCATCGTTTCCTGCGAATATTTTCACTAGTAAATTCGCGGCTAAATTCTAAATCATCCAAATATTTATTTTCTTTTAATTCCTCAATAATTGGGATAATCAAATCCGAATCATATCCTTTTTGTTTAAGTTTATTGATCAATTCAAACTGAGAGTGAGATCTTCTTGAAAGGAAATTATAAGCTCTTTGTTTAA
>JAJYCM010000049.1 GCA_021778375.1 Bacteroidota bacterium | reverse complement strand
TGAGTTACTAAGATAAAAGCGCATCCAATCTTGGACGGGAAATTCCAAGAATTTTTGCAGCCTGTGATTTATTGCCGTTCGTTTTCGATAGAACTTCCTTAGCATAAATTATGGAGATCTTTCTAAGTCCTGTATTCATATAATTCAAGTCAAGCCGTATAAACTGTGGCAGCATATTAATTTCTTCTTTGGGTACACCTGATTTTACCAAATCGACAAATAACAAGTTGGAGAAATCTTTTAGTTTAATTGTACTGCCTTCGCCCAACAAGACTGCTCTTTCAATCACATTTCTAAGTTCACGAATATTTCCTGGCCATGGGTAATGCGAAATAAATTCCCGCGCTGATCTTTCTATGGTTTTAATGTTTTTGTCGAACTGCGAATTAAATTCAGAGATAAAGTGATCAGTAAGTAAAAAAATATCTTCAGGACGATTACGAAGCGGAGGAAGTTCCAGAGAAATTACATTTAGACGATGATATAAATCTCTACGGAAAAAATTATTTTCAATCAACTCTACTAAATTTTTATTCGTAGCTGAAATAACACGTGAATTAATCTGTATATCATCAACGCCTCCGAGTCTTCTTATAACTTTCTTTTCGATTGTCCTTAAGAGCTTTGTTTGAATATTTAACGATAAATCTCCGATTTCATCAAGGAATAATGTCCCGTTTCCAGCAATTTCAAACAAACCAAGTTTTCTGTTTTGAGCGTTTGTAAAAGCACCCGGTTCGTAACCAAAGAGTTCTGACTCTAATAAGCTTTCAGGAATTGCAGTACAAACTATATCGACAAAAGGAGATGAACTGTTTTCTCCAAATTTATGAATTGCCTTTGCAATGTGACCTTTGCCGGTTCCGGTTTCACCGAGGATCATGATATTAACGTTACTTTTCTGAGCAACCTTTTTTGCTAGTTCAATTATTTTTAAGAACTCCGGAGAATTCCCGATTAAAGTTTCAAAATTCTCAAAATCATTGCTTAAAAAACCAGCGGCCTCCTGGGTCATGTAAGCACGATCAGTAATTATTTCATTTAGATATGCAATGAATTTATAGAGCTCGTAAGGAAAGACAAAAATATCAGCGAAACCGAGCTTAACTAAAGAACTAACAAGGAGCGCACTGTCGTTTTGTGTTACAAAAATAATTTTGTTCTTAAGATTATCTTTTTCTTCAAGAACTTTGTTCAAATATTTTGATCCGATATCGTCGATTTGAATAATTATAATTTCATTTGGTTTGACTTCAAAAGCCTTCGGACAAATTGAAATAATATTAGAGTCTTTTAATTCAAGCTGACTTACTGAAGAATTAATTGAAGAGATATCTTTGATATCAGAAAAGATTTTAATAGTAATTATTTCGTTTGTTGTCAAAGTCAACTTCCCAGTTTTTCAATTTTTTGTAGCGCTTCTTTGCGTTCCGGTTTATTAAAATAAGCATCGCGCAAGCGGGAATTTTTAATATTATTGCCAAAATAGAAAATGATCTCCTTTGCATAATACATATGCTCTTTTGCTTTGCTAAAATTGCCTCTTTGGAAAAAGGAATTTCCGAGTTCAAACATAATTTTCCAGGTCAACTCTGTTACATTGAATTCCTTAATTGTTTCAAATGCAGAAGTATAATATTCAATTGAAGTTTTTAACTGCAGCGGCTGATCCTTCTCAGATATTTTACCAAGCATATATTCTCGTTCAACAGAAAATAAAAGATTTTCAGTACAAAATTCATTTACCTGCTTAGTAGATAATTCAGCAAGTGCATCGCTGAATTTATTTTGAGCAAGTAAATATTTAACAAGCCAAATGGTGGTTTCAAAATAATTATCTTTATCAATTTGATCTAAGAATTTTATTTGTAGAGAATGTAGCTGATTTAAATCAACACTTGATAAATCATTTTTTATCTTTTCAAGTTCAAGTAGATAATCAAATTGTATTTTGTTTTTTTCAATTACATTACCCTCTTCATATAGCTTTTTGAATTTTACGATAACTTTATTAAGCTGTTTATAATCTCCAATTTCATAATATAACTTTGATAAAATAAATAACCTTTCGAATTCTAAGAATGTGCTGCTTAAAAGAGTTAAAATATTCTCGGCATTTATAAGTGATTCAAATGCTTTCTGATACTGACAGACTTTTAAGAAAATTTCTCCTAAATTTATTAATACAGAACATTCACCATTTTTATTTCCTAAGCTTAAAAAAATTACGGAAGCTTTTTTATAAAATTCAATTGCTTCGTCAAAATTAGATTTATCATAATTATAAATACCAAAGTTGAGCAAAAGCATTGCTTCCTGTTCTAAATTCCCTATTTTAAGATTTATTTCCAAAGACTTGTTCCAGCATTGTTCGGCCTTTTCATGTTCACCCTTCATGTTATATATATTGCCCATATTCATTTCCATAATAGCAGCTCTTAAAAGATTGTTCTTATGTTGGTATACCTCCAGTGCTTGCTGTATATAGTTTAGTGCTTCATTAAAATTATTGTTTTTGTATAGCGCAATAAGGCCCAAAAGGTTATAGCTTTTCCCTTTGTCTTCAGCATTTGTTTTGGAATTAGATACGACCTGCATACAAGTTTGGAAAGAAGAATCGAAGTTCGTTAATGTAAATTCAGCGCTTGCAATTTCAGCTAGTAATGTTTGTTTTCTTGATTCATCATTTATTTCGGGTATCAGCGAAATTAGAAGATTTCTTCCATCTTCATTTTCGCCAAGTCCTATTTGGCTGATACCTTTAAGAATTAATAATTCCTGCTGAAGTTCATCATCTAATTTTTTATTCAAGAGTTCATCGGACACTTTTAAGGATTGTTGATAATCACCCAGTTTATATAAAACTTTACAAAGCTGAAGCTTTATTTCTATTAAGTCAGAATCTTCAAGCTTCAGTTCAAGTAGATGCAAAAGAATATTTTTTTGATAAGAGTAAGCGGAAAGTTTTTCGGCAGAGCTTAATTCTTCTTTATATATCTCATAGCTTTTCTTATAATCTCCGGCTAATTCATAATGTCTGGAATTTTCAGTGCGATTAAATGAAGGAAACCTTTCATTTAATTCTTTAGCAATTTGCTTGTGATAGTTTTTCTGATCATCAATTTTTGAGTATAAAAATTTCCTTAACCCTTCGGATGTAAAAATAATTCCGGAGCTTCTACTATACTGCTGAATAATATTTTTATTCTGCAGACTTGAAATAAGTGTGGGTATTTGAATAGGGGGTATTTTAACAAGTTCTGAAATGATTAATTCATCCACCGTAATTTCAAATGCTGAAACCAACTTTGCAATTTCTTTCTCTGATTTAGACAGCATTTGAAAACGAAAGTTATATATTTCTTCCTGGGAGCTTTTTAAAACAGATATTTCATCAGCTTTTGTTTTTATTCCTACGCCGTCCGGAGTGAACAGAATTATTTTTAGAAGAATTATATCCCTCATAAAACTTTCGATGCTTCCCGGAAGAAGATCGGCATGAAGCAGAATCAATTTCTTTAAATCGTCTATCGGAAAGTCCGGATAAAAGCTCTTATTTAAATATTCATCAAGATGAACATCTGTAAATGGATTCAAATTTAATTCCCGAAGATTAAAAATAAAGCTCGATAAATAATTGAAATTAGAAGCCTCTGTAAGAATTATTTTTATTCTGTTGACCTGCAAAATAGGGATTATGTTTTTGAATACTTCAATGGTAAACTCATCATAAGAATTAAAATCATCAAGGAGAAGTATAAAATTATTGTGTGTCGAAACGGCGGTAAAGATTGCTTTGAGCTCACCAACGATATCCTGTGGCGAAGATATAAATATACCGTATATTCTGTCGAGTATCTCGTCGGAGAGTTTATCGAAAACAAATTCGTTGAAGACTATTTCCTTTAAAATTAATTTAATAAAATCAATACCGGCTTTTGATTTATTGTTTTTTATCAGGATTACATTTTCATTCTGAAAATATATTTCATCAAGAAGAGCAGTTTTACCGGCGCCTTCAAAACTCTTAATTGTAAAAACCTCTCCGCTTGTTTCGTCGGCAAAATAAGTTTTTATTATTGTCAGTACATCTTTTCTGTTCGAAAAAACTTTTGCCGGTATCCAATCTTTATTAAGATCCTCATCTATGCTAATATTAAGCGCACTCAATAATTGAAGAGAATTTTGAAAGCGTTCCTCAGGGTTTTTAAGTAATAATTTCTTAATTGCGCCAATCAATTCTCCAGAATATTTTGATTGAGGAAATTCATATTCCATTTCAAGATGCGATTTATATATTTCAAGTTCACTGCTGGCTTTAAATGGGAATTTACCATAAACAATTTTGTAGAGCATTATTCCCAAAGAATATAAATCAACACGATGATTATGTTTTTCGTTTTTTATGATCTCCGGCGCAATATATTCGGGGGTGCCTCTTATAATATCTTCACGGCTCTCCAAAATATGCTGTGCAAAGCCGAGGTCGATAAGTTTAATAATTGGTTTTCCGTTAGATTCGTTTACTAATATGTTTTCGGGCTTCAAATCATAATAGACATAATTTGATTGATGAAGATAATAAAGTACTGAACTGACTTGCTTGATAATTTCACGAAGTGCCGATTCATCAGATATGTTTTTATAATGGACTAACTCTTCACCTTGAAAATATTCCATAATAAGAAATTTTGAGCCGATTGAAATCTCTTGTTCGCCACCTGTTTTCAAAACCGTCCCAAAGTCGTTTGCCTTAATAATGTTTGGATGATTTAGCTTCATGAGGATAAAAAATTCGTTCCTAAAAATTGTGATCTCTTCAGGGGCGGCATCTACCGGCAAAAGTTTTATTACTTTGTTTATTTCGGGAAACTCAGTATCCTGACAAAGAAAAACCTGGCTGCGCCCTTTGCCAATTTTTTTATTTATCAAATATCTTTCGTTAATCATCCTTTTAACCGCGGATTAAAAATTAAATTTATTTCTTTGCCAAGATTATTGGCAGCGTAGAGTGTTACAAATAAACATAAGCCCGGCGGAAGAATCATCCACCATGCTTCCGTTAAATAGTTTTGTCCTGCTTCGATCATTGCGCCCCACGACGGGTAAGAGCTTCCCGTTCCCAATCCTAAAAAGCTTAACGCTGCCTCAGCAAGAATTACGCTACCGTATTGAAACACAAGGTTGACAACGACGGGAGCCAAAATTAGCGGCAATACTTCTTTCGTCAGGAGTCGATACTCCGAAAGCCCAGACATTTTTGCGGATATAAAGAAATCCTTTTGCTTTAGTGAAACAACTTCGCTTCGAACAATTTTGAATAAGCTCATCCATCCTGAAAATCCAAGCACAATAATAACGGTGAAAAGAGAATTTCCAAACAATGCTAAAATTAATATTACAAGAAATATCGCAGGAAATGAAAGGAACATATCCGTCACTCTGCTAATGATTGTGTCGACAAATCCACCGGGGTAGCCCGCTAGGAAACCGAGTGATAAACCAAGAAGCAAAGAAATTGTAACAGAGCCTAAACCAACAAATAAAGAAATTCGTGCACCGTATACTAATCTTGAATATATGTCTCTTCCATATTCATCTGTTCCGAATAGAAAAAGTTTTTTTGTAATCACCGGCTTCCCATAAGAAAGTAATATTGTATCTTTTGGTAAGATAACCTGGTTGCCTTTTTGATAAATAGTAGCCACTTTAGAAAAGACTATACTATCAGCAAGAATAATACTTTCATCAAATGTGTTTTTAACTACCTCTTTTTTTAGATTATAGAATTTGCCAATGAGATTTTGTTCCGGCTTCTCATTCTTATTTAAGTGAATAACTTCTACAGAACTAAAGGGGGGAAGTAATTTTGTTTCGCTGATATTTTGTTGAAAGTTTGGGTTGCTGCTTGCCGCAAAAGGTGCAAAAATGAAAAATGAAATCAAAATGATTATAGCCGCTGAAGTAAAATTTAAAGACACATAAAATATTTTTACCCTCTTTCGTAAGAGATAAACAAAAATCGGAATGATAACTACCAAAATTGCCGATGCAAAGGAATCGATAAGTGAAAACCCTAATTGAGAAATTGCCCTTGGATAGTTTTCAAGAAGAATTTGCAAGTATATTATTATTAAGGAGTAGGTTTTTATTACTAAACCGTAATTAAGGAGAAGCAAAGCAATACATATCGCAATTATTAAATGCCATATTTTTAATTTTGAAGTCATTTAATTAAGGGTACTTTTTAAGAGGCGTTTATCAACTCTAACTTTTATTAAATCAGCGGCAAGATTCGAAAGAATAACGAGCACCCCGGAAATAAATGTACATCCAATTACAAGTGGATAATCGCGAGAAAGGATAGCGTTGACAGTCAAACGCCCCATTCCGGGTAATCCGAAAATTACTTCAGTTACAAGAGCCCCGCCAAATAAAAGTCCAAGTTCAACGCCGGCGACTGATATTAGTGGATTGATAGCATTCGGTATAACATGCTTTCTTGTAATTTCTCTTTCAGTAAATCCGTGAGCCCGAAGATTTAACACAAAAGTATTATTATAAACATCCTCTAAATTTTCGCGGAGATACTTATAATAAACCGCGACACCGCTTAAGGATAAAGTTATCAACGGAAGAACGAGATGAAATGCATAATCAGAAAGTCTTTGAAAAAATGAAAATGAGCTGAAGTCGAACGAAGATAATCCGGATGAAGGAAATAAATTTAATGCCGATGAGAAAACAAGTATTAAAGAAACTCCAAGTACAAAAGACGGAATAGCATAAGCAATCAGACTTAACTTTGATATTGTTTTGTCAAATACCCCATTTATTTTTTTAACCGAGAACAGTGCTAAAAAGAAACCAGCAAGAATTTGAATAAGAAAGCTTATGCTCGAAAAAATTAAAGTAAACGGAAGATAATCTTTTATAACCGATAAAACCGGCATCCGGTATGTATAAGAAATTCCGAAGTTTCCCCGAACTAAATTTATTAAGAATGCTTTATACTGATCGACAAGAGAGCTGTTTAAGTTAAAAGAGTCCCTGATTTTTGCGGCAAGTTTCGGACTTAAATCGGGAGAAATAAATTTTAACGAAGGGTCGCCCGGAGATATTCTCAACAAAAAGAAAAGAAAGCTGATCAATAAAAACAGGATAATGATCGATGTAAAAATTCTCCTAAATAACAGTTGTAGAATTTCTTTCTTCATACACTATTATTTAGTTATTGACCAATTCCAGCAATGTTCAACATCACCAAGCGGTGTAATACTAATGTTTTTTATCCTCCTGTTGTAGGCAACAATATTATCAACCCAATAAAGAAATGTCACTGGATTGTCTTTGTATAGTAACTCCTGGAATTTTTTATAAAGTTGATCTCTTTGTTTTGAGGATTTCTCGTGTACGATAAGATTCAATATTACATCAGCAGCTTTGCTCTGATAACCGTAAACATTTAATGGAGTATTTTTCAAATCGGAATACCAAGGAGATTTTAGATCAAGGGGAATCGGGACAGACCAACCTGCCATCCAGGCATTTAATTCATGAGCAAACATTCTTTGGAAAAATACTTGCGGTTCAAGAGATTCGATTTTTATATCAGCGCCAATTTTTCTTAAATCATTTTTAATTATTGTCGCTGCATATTTTCTACGCGGGTTTCCGCTGGGAATATAAAAGGTAAACGACAGTTTTTGATTCCCTTTTTCTAAGATGCCATCCTGGTTAACATCTTTCCATCCGTCGGCAGCTAATATTCTTTTTGCCTCATCCGGATCATAAGGAAGTGGCTTCAGCATAGTATCTAAAGCATTTTTGAAAATAGGAGACACCGGTCCAGATGCAACTTGGCCAAGATCATTTAAAAAATCATGGACTATTTCCTGCCGGTTAATAGCAAAGGTAAAAGCTTCCCGGACTTTTTCATCGCCAAATATTTTATTCGGAATTATTTTATTCCTTTTATATGCATCCGGATCAATATTATTCCATGCTGCGTAGTCATAATCTCTTCCATCTATCGGTGAGATTACTAGACTTGATATATTTTTAAGTTGAGCAACATCGCCAGCTTCAATATCTTCCGTTAAATCGATCTCATCTCTTTTAAGCTGCATTATTCTTGAGCTGTAATCTGGAACAACCTTAAAAATCAGTTCTGAAAGCCCTGAAGATTTGTGTAAAAATGATTTCTTGTTTGCCTTTAGAATAATTGCTTGATTCTTTTCCCAATTAGAAAGATAAAACGGGCCATCTGTTACGGGCTTCATGTCTTTTTCAGTGGTAATTAAATTTTTTCTGTCAACATTTTTGAAGACATGCTCCGGAATCAAAGGAAGACCGATATCTACAAAGTTAGGTATAGAGCCTTTCTTAAAGTTAATTTTTATCTTAAAAGGACTTTCAACTGTAAAAGTTTTATTTATATCTATGTGAAGAGACGTGTCGGTATAGAAATTCTTAAAGGTTCCATAAAGGCTGCTTTGCACTACTGGATCTGAATAAACATCAAAAGAAAATACAACATCGTTCGCTGTAAACTGAACGCCGTCTGACCAGTAAACGTCGTTTCTCAAATCAAGCGTAATTGAGGAGGAATCAGCATTCCAGTACCAGTCTTTTGCCAGCATCGGTTTTGGAATTAATTCTCCCTTCTGCTTATCCCAATCAAATTGAACGAGACTTAAATAAAGAAGCTCCGAAATATTGCCTTCATTTGGTGTAAATGCAAAGAGAGGATTCGTCGATTCAATATCGGATGAGATTCCGATTATAACACGGTTTGAATGCGAAGAATTTTCCTTATTGCATGAAGGTAGAAATGCAATTAATAAAAACAATATTAAAAAAGAAATTCGCTTTATATTCATTGTTATTTGCTGCAAATATTGTTAAATCTTTCATCTTAATTTATTATTTTGTTTTATAAATACAAATGATTAGTAATGCTTGACGTAAAAATTAAAAAAATTATTCTTCATGAAAAGGGAACCCTTTTAAGCGAGATAAGCTTTTCCCTTGAACCGGGTAAAATTTCTACGATCCTTGGGTCAAACGGAACCGGGAAATCTACTCTGACTAAATCTTTAACTGGTTTGCTTGACAGTAGATTTTATTCTGTTGAAGGGACTGTTGTTTTCGATAAAGAAGATATTTTATCGTTAAATTACTCAACTCTGCTTGATATAAGAAGAAATAAAATAAAATACGTCTTTCAGGATTCTATAAACAGCTTTGATCATTTAATGAAATTTGATTATTACTTCCGAAGGATTGCGAAGGATATCTCCGAAGCAGAAGATTTGCTGGAATATTTTATCCTGCCCGCACCTAATAAATTATTCGCACTTTATCCTTATGAAGTAAGCGGCGGAATGGCGCAGCGAATAAGCTTTGTGCTTGCTTTGCTTGCTCATCCTCAAATTATAATTTTAGATGAGCCAACCTCGGGTATTGACTCCGCAATTTCAAATTTGTTTCTCATCAAGTTAAAGGAGTTCGTTGCACAAAAAAACCACTTAAACGGAGGAAAGGACCATTCCGCTCTTTTGGTTACACATGATATAATGTTTGCACAAAATATCAGCGATAAAATTGCTTTTATTTCGGATGGTAAGCTTTCCGCTTTTATCGATACCCAAAAATTCTTTGAGACCGGTAGTGATCAATCATTAAATAAATATTTGACAGCCGGTAATTCTTTATGGAAATGAAATATTTAATAAAATTGGAAAATGTCTGTTACTCGGTAGACGACTCAACTCATTCGAGTAAAGGCGGAGCGAAAAAAATAATATTAAGTAATATCAGCTTGAATTTAGAGAAAGGAAAAATTTTAGGAATTGCAGGAGAATCGGGAAGCGGTAAAACTTCTCTTGCAAAAATAATAGCCGGTATAAACAAATCGTATGATGGGAAAGTCATTTATAATTTTTCTGAAGAATGGAAAAAGGTGAGCACAAATCCAGTCCAGATTCTCTTTCAAAACAACGGAGAGATATTAAACCCTCTTCGGCAGATTGAATCGATAGTTGAGGAAACTTTGAGAATCCGTCACCAAACTAAAAATGTTGAATCCAAAAAGGAAAAGATATTCGAATCATTAAACATTACCGAATCAGTAAGTAAGAAAAAAGGATATGAACTAAGCGGAGGTGAACAGCAGCGCGCAGCACTTGCAAGAATACTTGCCGCTAATCCCGAATTATTAATTCTTGACGAGCCTTTTTCTGCACAGGACCCGGAATCGCAGTTGAATCTTTTAAATCTTTTTAAGAAGATTAACCATGAATATAAAATCACAATGATATGCATTGCACATAATCTTTCTATTCTCAATAAGCTTTGCGATGACATGATAATCTTATATAAAGGAAGCATCGTTGAAAAATCTTCCACACAAGAGTTGTTCTCTTACCCAAAACATCCCTACACGAAATTTCTTTTGAAAGCAGGTAACTACAGCTTGAATTATGAAGAATTAAGTGCGACAAAATGGAATGGTGAAGAAAATAACAGTACAATAGAATGATTATACATTTATTTGTAGATCATGTTTTTTAAACTGTGAATATTTAATTGAGCTACAAATGTCCAAGACAAATGCAATTAGAATTATAGAATCTAATAATATTTTTTACACAACTCACACGTATGAAGTTGAAGTAGATGATTTAAGCGGTGAAACAGTTGCGCGTAAAATTGGCGTTGCTGCAGAATCTGTTTTCAAAACTCTTGTAACAGCGGGAGATAAAACGGGCATAAATATCTTCTGCATCCCCGTAACGGCAGAATTGAATCTGAAAAAGGCTGCTGGATGCAGTGGTAATAAAAATGTGGAAATGATAAAGACAAAGGATCTTTTCAATATAACCGGCTACATTAGGGGCGGCTGCTCTCCTATAGGTATGAAGAAGAATTTTCCGACTTTTATTGAAGAAACTTGTCAGTTGTTCGATAGAATTTATGTGAGCGCCGGAGTAAGAGGAATGCAAGTATCCATTGCTCCAATTGATTTGCAGAATATTTCTGGGGCTGAATTTGCTGATTTAATTTGAAGTCTCAAAATATTTCTCTACAATTTTTAAGTACTTAAGGCTATAAATCTGATAAAACTTATCAAATGGCTTGCCAAAAGTCATTATTATCCTTGATTTTTATTGTTCGCGGCTCTTAGTAAAATGCAAGGAAAAATCCTTCCAAAATTATACTTGTATTAACAAGAATCGGCCATTTTGTCACACTATTTTTTCTACATTATTTGGATAAGATTTTTAGGCTTGGTGGAGGCCTGTCATAGGCTTGTTATAGGCCTGATAGAAATTGGGAAAATTTAAGCAAAAAATCGAGGGGAAAAAGACTTCTGTGTGACAAAATGGCCGATAGAGGATTGCTAAGCGCAAGATGACGGATAATATTTTATTAGCTGATGTAACACAACCCTAGGAAAATTGGAGTGGTGGAATGATAGAATGGTTGGAAATTTCACAACATTCCGCTTGGTTTGACAGAGGGAGTTATTGGTTATGGTCTAAATCCGGTAAATCAAATTAGACTTTTTGTAATGTTTATAAATTTTGTTCCTTTTATTTAAAAATGGTATTAGCTATATTTAATGTTATAAAAATGCAAGGAGTGTAAAAATGGCAAAACAACAATCGTTCGCCGATAAAGCAAAGGCTAAAAAGAAAGTAGACGGCGTGAATGTTAAACTGATTAAAACGGTTAAAACATCAAAGGGTTCTTTCAAATTCAACGAAAGATTTGTTAAGCTTGACGACATTAGCAAAGTGTCTGAATTGAAATAAAAAAAATTAAGCGGTAATAAGCCGCTTTTTTTTTGAATAAAAAGAAAATTATTTTTCAAACAACTTCAGACTTAACCCGCCTTCGAGTTCAAGTAACTTTTCTTTTATATCTAATCCGCCAGAATAACCACCTAACTTCCCGTTTGAGTTAATAACTCGATGGCATGGGATAATAATTGACACCGGATTTGATCCATTAGCTTTGCCAACTGCCCGAACTGCTTTAGGATTACCAATATTTTCTGCCAACATTTGGTAGGAGATCGTCGCTCCGTATGGTATTTGCATCAGTTGCTGCCAGACTTTTTTTTGAAATTCCGTTCCATGAATATCCAGCGGCACTGAAAACTTTTTCCTTTCGCGGTTGAAGTATTCTGTAAGTTGATTGAATACGTAGAACATGTAAGGATCGTCCGGATGAAGTTTTGTAACAACGGCATTTTTAAGAGTGATGTCTTTCTTGTTCACGAAAAGATATCTTATACCTTTCTGCGAAGTAAAGACATTAAATTGTATTCCGGATATTTTTAATGAGGCAGTATATAAGATTTTGTTTTCTTCCATCATAAGAGCTTGTTTGTACGATGGAAATTTATATAAAAAGAAATTAAAAAAGGGGAAGAAATATTTTTTATTCTCTTCCCCGGCAAAAATTA
>JAJYCM010000381.1 GCA_021778375.1 Bacteroidota bacterium | reverse complement strand
TTTCTCTTGCAGCATGAAGAGCTTCATCATCATTAGTAGCTGTTTTACTTAATGCAACCTTCAATCCGATTTCAGAGACTTTGTTTCCGAACAAAAGCCTATCCTCGGTAGCTTCAATAGCTTCAACGGGTGTCCCTAAAACTTTAACATTATACTTAGCAAGAATGCCTTTCTCATAAAGTTCAACGCCAACGTTCAGAGCAGTTTGCCCGCCGAATTGAAGAAGTATGCTGTCAGGTTCTTCTTTCTGAATTATTTTTTCGACAAATTCAGTTTTAATAGGCAGGAAGTAAACCTTATCGGCAAAATTTTCTGAAGTTTGTATAGTAGCAATATTGGGATTAACAAGGACAGAAATAATTCCGTCTTCTTTTAATGCTTTAATAGCCTGGCTTCCGGAGTAGTCAAACTCTCCTGCTTGTCCGATTTGCAAAGCGCCTGAGCCAAGGATCAAGACTTTTTTTGGTTTACCACGTTTAATCATTTTAATGCCCTCAAAAACATGTCGAAAATAAACTCTGTATCATCAGGTCCCGGCGAAGCTTCAGGGTGAAATTGCGCTGCGAAGTAAGGTTTGGAGATATGGATTATTCCTTCGTTTGTTCCGTCGTTATCATTCACAAACCACTCGCGCCAATCTTCCGGGAGAGTTTCGGAATCAACTGCAAATCCATGGTTTTGTGAAGTAATGTAACATCGTTTCGTTCCCATTTCATTGCATGGTTGATTATGTCCGCGGTGGCCATATTTTAATTTATAAGTATTTGCGCCGGCAGCAAGCGCCATAATTTGACTTCCAAGGCAAACGCCTAAAATGGGAGTACCTTTAGTCATAGCCCTTCTTGCGTTTTCAATAGTTGAAGTACACATTTTCGGATCACCCGGACCGTTTGAAATTAGAATCCCGTTGGCTTTTTCTTTAGAAAAATCATAATCGTAAGGAACTCTTAAAACAGTAATATCCCTTTTAAGATAAGCCTGTATGATATTGTTCTTTGTTCCGCAATCGACCAGAACTATTTTTTTGGAGCCGCGTTTAAATTCAACCGGTTCTTGAACGCTTACCTCGCCGACTAAATTTAATAGATTCACATCTTCAAAGTCTATTTCCTGTTTTTCGTCAACGACAATTTTTCCAAGCATTGTACCTTGATCGCGAAGCTTTCTGGTCAGCATTCTAGTATCTATTCCAGTAATTCCCGGAATTTTATGTTCAATCATCCAATCCGACAGAGAGCGCTTTGCATTCCAATGTGAATAGTTTTCAGAATAATCAGACGCTATTAAAGCTCTGCAATGAATTTGTTCAGATTCAAAATATTTTAATAAGTTATTCTCACGTTCGTTGCCGGGAACACCATAATTTCCGATTAGGGGAAATGTACTAACTAAAATCTGCCCACGATAAGAAGGGTCTGTCATTGTTTCAGGGTAGCCGACCATGCCGGTATTAAAGACAACTTCACCGTTTGTATTCTTTTCATAGCCGAAGCTATAGCCGGAAAATTCAGTTCCGTCTTCTAAAATTAATTTTGCTACCTTTCTATCATTGCTCATTTTTACATATTCCTTTTAGTCATTTTCCATCAAACAAAAAAATAGCCACTCGTGGAGTGGCTAAGTTAATAGACTCTTTATTATTTCACCGTCTGATTTAAGCCGAATAATGTTAATCTCTTTGAATAATATCATAAATATTTTTGACAAATATAAATCATAAAGGTTATAGTTTCAATTCACAAGAGGAAAAACTTAGTGATGAAATTCACTTCAAGTAAGGTATTACTTAATATAAATTGAAAAGGAATTTAGTAATGGTGGAATTAATATGAATTTAACATATATAGGTAATCTAAGACTTGTTAAGACAGTTAAAAATCATAATATTTGCACCGTAACAAAAGAAGACTTTGAATGAAAAATAAAAAAATATCCCAACCCCAGAAGCCAATCAAAAGATTAAAAACATTTATACTTGATACCAATGTGATACTTCATGATGCAACATGCATTAACCAATTCCAGGAACACGATGTTATAATTCCTCTGACAGTTATCGAAGAATTAGATCATTTTAAAAGAGGAAGCCAGGTAATAAATCTAAACGCAAGAGAATTTGCAAGAACTTTAGACTCGATGACCGGGACTGCGCTTTTTAACGGTGGAGTTTCAATGGGAAAAGGAAGAGGCAAAGTAAGAATTGCTATTTCTCGAGGTATTGCTAATGAAATCAAAGAAATATTTAGGGAAGACACGCCTGATCATAGAATTCTTTCTGTTGCTTTTGAATGGAATAAGAAAGTTAACGGCAAATCGACAATAATTTTAGTTACAAAAGATGTTAACCTTAGAATGAAGGCGAAAGCACTTGGCATTCTTGCTGAAGATTATACAACAGACCGGATAAACAGCGTAGAAGAGCTTTATAGCGGTAAAGAAATAGTGGAAGATTTTGATGATGAGATAATCGTTAAATTATTTCAGCCTCCATATGAAATTCCCGCAAAGTTGGTATTGAAAAAATTAAACAGCGATGCTGTCCCGAATAAATTTTACATTATTAGAAATTCAAACAGATCTGTTCTTGCCTATCTTGATCAAGA
>JAJYCM010000380.1 GCA_021778375.1 Bacteroidota bacterium | reverse complement strand
TGCCTTACTTCATTACTCGATAGAAGCATCTAATTTTGTAGATGTTAATCTAAAATATGACGACACTCTAAAATATTCTTTTTTGTTTCCGCAAATTCCATCAGGAGATAAAGTGAGATTCTACTTCACTTATAAAGACAGCATTGGAAATCAGATTCAAGAACCAGCAAGCGGCGACTATTCATTTAATAGCGGAGACGAAGTTATTTCTTCCGTGGGCGATACAGTAATTCCTCCTCCAATTACTATTCCTCCGCAAAATGTTTTGGGCATTAGCTACCCTAATCCTTTTAACCCCTCGAGCCAAAAAATGGAAATACAATTTTATTCTCCGACAATACAAAACGCCCGTTTAATTATAATAGACGGATTAGGTCAGATAGTTAAAACTCTTTTCAATGGAATGACTCAAACCGGCTTAACTACAGTATCATGGAATGGGAAATCAGCTAACGGAATCACTTGTTCAAGCGGAGTTTATTTTTATATTCTCACGCTCGGTGGACAAAATTATAGTAATAAATTATTATTATTGAAATAAATAATTCACATTGCACAAAATCAGATTTACGGAATGATGGAATATTGGAATAATGGAAAAAAGGTTATCAATTCCACTACTCCAATTTTAGCCAAGTTGGATATCATCAATAAATAATATAAATGAGGTTCTATAATGGGAAAAATTATTTACCCCTCCCAGTTAAAATATCTACAAAGCTTTGGGCCAGAGACTGACCCTTTAATTCTTGAGCTTGAAGACTTCGCAGAAAAAAACAGTGTGCCTATTTTATCGAAAGACTCAGCAAGGTTATTGGAAATCCTAATTTCAATGACTGAACCGAAACGAGTTCTTGAGTTAGGAACCGCAATCGCCTATTCTTCAATAATAATTGCAAGAAATCTAAAGAAAAAGGGAATACTTCATACAATTGAAAAAAGTCAGGATAATATAAAATTAGCTAAGGAAAATATTTCCAAAGCCGGCCTAAACGATAAAATTATTTTAATGGAGGGAAATGCGTTTGATGTTATGCCAAGGTTGGATAAAAAATATGACTTCATCTTTCTTGACGCAGATAAAAGAGATTATAAAAGGCTTTTTGATTATTGCCTGATACTGCTTAAAAAAGATGGGATCATTTTTGTCGACAATTTATTATGGAAAGGTTACGCAGCATCTCCAAGGGTTCCGGCAGATCAAAAAAGTTCGACAAACGATATCCGGGAGTTTAACAAAATTTTCACTTCACAAAAAAGCTTAATGACTACCATCCTCCCGGTCGGTGATGGAATCGGACTCGGCATAAAATTATAAATTAGCAAATAGTTTAGGAAGTTCCATGAATGATATTTACTTAATGAAACCTGAGGATTTTGTAAACGAAGTAGAAATAATTTCAAAATCAAAATTGAAAAGAAGGCTTGAGCTTTTAAGAATTTTCCAACTTGCGATTGAAAATGCAAATCAAAAAGAATTTGAAGAGCTATTGTTTTCGGCAAAATATGCTATGGGATTGATGCGTATATTGAAAAATCATTCAGGTAATTCCGAGATTAAAAATATCGAAGAAATAAAGAAAGATTTCACTTCCACAATAGAAAAGACAACCGGGCAACTCAGACATATACTCCGAAATTCCAATAATGAATTAAGAAAACACTTCGACGAGAATTTCTTAGAGTTTAGTCAGCAAAATTTTTCAAATCTAATAGAACTACTATCCGATCTGGAATTCGCAAAAATGTACCTGAATGATTTTAAAAGAAATCAATCAAAGTAATATCAGCCTTTAGATATCCATTTATCTAGTGCTTCCATCATATCGGACATTGCCTTCAGAAGAGGCTGATGCTGTGTTTCATCAATATTTTCCAAAATTTCCTTATGGACATCCACATAGGCTCTGTTCAATTGCCCGACAAGCGATTTACCTTTTTCAGATAAATCAAGTTGCATATTCCTGCGGTCAATTTTATTGATATTCCTTATCACATAACCCTTTTTGACTAAACCGTCAATTATGCGTGTTAACCGGCTCGGGCTTAAATTCATTTTTTCGGCGATGCTTTTATTATTCATGGGTTCATTTAACCCAAATAATCTCAGGCAACGGAATTCTACCGAAGTTAATCCGTAAGATTCTGCAAGCCGGAGTTCTTTTTCCTGACAGCTACCAAGTAAGGTGAAGGTTAATTCGGCTAACTTATTTGCTGTGACATTAAAATTATTTTTCACAAACGTTCCTTTTAATAATTATTGCTTTCAGCAAATATGAATAAAGTTTCTAAAATTGTCAAGGTAGACTTTTTAATTGATAAACGGAAATATTAGTGTCATTCGACCGAGCCATCGAAGGGAAAATCACATAAATTGCTCGGGTACACGAATTGATCGTGGGATATCTCAGTCGATGACTCCTTCGATATGACACACGAATAATTGTTATTTCGACCGAAAAGAGAAATCCCATGAATATTAGTGTCATTCGACCGAGCCATCGAAGGAAAAATCACATAAATTGCTCGGGTACACGAATTGATCGTGGGATATCTCAGTCGATGACTCCTTCGATATGACACACGAATAATTGTTATTTCGACCGAA
>JAJYCM010000379.1 GCA_021778375.1 Bacteroidota bacterium | reverse complement strand
CCATCCTTCACCTTTGAAGAGGCGATAACTAAAACAATTGATTGGTATATAGAGAATAAACAATGGTGGGAAAGAATAATTTCGGGCGAGTACCGGCAGTATTATTCCATCCAATACAAATCATAACAAATACATAAATAATTTCTTAGGTTAAATAATGAAGAAAGTTTTATTTCTAATAGTCCCGCTAATTTTAATAGCAAGCTTAAATGCACAAACAAATAATAAGATTGCTTCCGGTCTAACGACTGGAATCCCTACAATCAGTGTGACTATTGGTGGAGATTTTATGGTAACCGGTACCTTCCCGGCATTAGTTAGTGAGAGAGTTGATGCATTCGTTACCAGAATGTTTAATCAAGCCAAAGAAAACATGTTAGCCAAAATAACCGATCCTTACCAAATTGAACAATTAGAAAAAAAGATTGCAGAATATCCATTTCGCGACATTACCCTAAGAAGATCTTCCGGAGAAGTCTTAAAACTTGATCTTTTAAAATTCAGACTAACTGGTGACTTCAAGGACAACCCATACTTAAGAAATGATGACGTTTTGATTTTTCCTCAATATGATCCAAAAACAGATTTCTTTGTAATTTCGGGTGCAGTAAATGATCCAAATACATACCAATTTTCCCCCGGCGATAAACTTTCAGATGCCTTACTTTTAGCTCAAGGCATTAACAAAGCTTATGAAAATGTTCATCAGGCGAAAATATATCGCCTTAGCTATAATGGCGAAAAAATGAAAACTATCGAAGTGAACCTTTCCGATGATGTTCCCCTTGAAAGAGGGGATAGAATTGTTGTGCTTGCGCAGGATAATGAAAAGAAAAATTTCTTTGTAGATGTAATCGGCGAAGTTAATATGCCCGGAAAAATTCCGATCACGAAAGATAAAACGACAATTAGGCAAGTGCTGAAACAATGCGATTGGTTCAAAGATGACGCTGATCTATCAAAAGCCGAATTGATTCGAGGCACAAATGCTTTCAAATCACTTATTTTTTCAGATCAAATTGAAAGATTAAGAATGTTAAGAATGTCAACTCTTATTGATGAAGACACGACTTACTTTAATGTGGATGAAATGCTTAGATTAATGAGAGGAAATGGATTAGTTGATTTTGATAAAGTGCAAGCCGGTGATTCTTTAGAAAGTAGCTTTATTGTTCGAGACGGGGACGTAATATATATTCCGCCAAAAGTAGATCTTGTCTATGTTTTTGGTCAGATAAATTCTCCCGGTTATGCCAAATACGTCAAGGATGAAGATTACAGCTACTATATCCAACAAGCTGGTGGGTTAGGAGAAACGGCGTCAAACGATATTTACCTAATAAAAGGTAAATCAAGAGCATGGTATAATGTTGATGATCTTAATAAGAAGAATATTTCCATTCAGCCAGGTGATTTTATTTGGGTGTCCAAAAAGACTCCAAGAACTTTCTGGTATGAAGTTGCGCGTGCAAGCCAACTTGCAACTGTAATAACTGCGATTGCTACCATTGCAGTACTTTATTTCCAATATAGGAAACTTTAATAAATTTTACATATCTGTCCAGAATAATTTGCTTTTTTTCAAGAAAAATAATTTATTTTGGGCAGATATGACCTTTCTATTTCTTTCTTGATTCATAAATAACAATTAATATTCTTGAAATAATCAAACATTAGTTCTTTTTCTCTAAATCGCATAGTTCTCTAGCTTATACCAACTAATTCTTTCAAACCATTCAAAAAGGAAATGTAAATCCAAAATAGCTCTAAAACGTTTTGAATACACTCTGAATCACTCCTAATACCTTCAGCATGACTGATCTCTTAATTAACTATTATCTTTTTCATTCGAATTTATTAGCTTCTTCTTGAGAATGTATCTTTTTTGAAGATTCTATTTACGGAATGGTCAAATAATCCTTATAATCTTTCAGAAAAATTTTCCATTGTTAATTGATAAAAAGCACCGTCATAGTAATTTACATTATGCAAAAACAAACTTTCAAAATGATGAAATATCTGGAAAATATAAAAAACCGCTCAATTCCACTGCTTCAATTTTCCCAAAATCGTGTAACATCAGATAGTAAGAATCTAAAATTAATAATATTTTCAAATCTGTCTATTATTCGCACACAGATTTCTATTAAATCCTTCATATTGCGATAATAATTGGAGTTCTCTTTTTCTACTCAATTTCAGAGAGTAGAATAAATATTAAAATATTTTTAAAATAATTCAAATTATCACTTGACATTTATTTCGAAAAGTTTAATTTTGATAAGCTAATTTATAAAAATTCTTAACGATTTTTTACAAATTAAACATTTGAAATTTTTAACAGCTATTGACTTTATATGAGTTAGATAGTATGTTTAAAGCCCTTCTTTAATGAAGGTTTTTTTAGTTCTTTGATAAAGTGAGTGCATTTAACCAGTCAGTTAAATGGTTTCAACTAAGCGTCTAAAACGCCAAGATTACAAAACAATTAAACTCTACAACGGAGAGTTTGATCCTGGCTCAGGACGAACGCTGGCGGCGTGCTTAACACATGCAAGTCTACGAGAAAGAGGTAGCAATATCTTGATTAAAGTGGCGCACGGGTGAGTAACA
>JAJYCM010000048.1 GCA_021778375.1 Bacteroidota bacterium | reverse complement strand
CACTCCGTCTTTGTTAGTCGCGCCTTATACGGGCGCGTGGATTGAAACCGGGTAGAATGGAGAGGCTAGGCTGTATGTCGTGTCGCGCCTTATACGGGCGCGTGGATTGAAACGACATACCGATGACATTCTTTTGATAATGTTCTTCTATAAAATAATTATGTGTCGCTCCTATGGAGCTTTATTCTTTTATCTCTATCTTTTTCTACTAATGTATCACCGCTCTGCGGTTCAGACGGTTTGACGGAGCATGACGCATATGTGTGGTCTGACAAGATTTATGATTATATCAAAAAAGCCACAGCCGGTATATAATATTCAAAATAAAATTTACATATGCAAAACAATTTATAGCATTACAAAAACGGAAATTGAGAAACCGATGAATCGGTTAAAAGGTATTCTCTTCATCTCTTTTCCCACGAATAAATTCGTGGGCTGCTATTATGCCTTCTAATAGATTTCTTTCAAATGATCACTATTTAAATATTAAATTAACACCTATGTGCGGGGATGTAATATGAAATTTTATTTCGGACAAATATGTACAACATGGGTTATTTAATTAGTTCCTTATTAACTTAAAATCATTTATCTTAAACAACTATGATATTTGATAGTAATGAGCTGCTTTGTACTAATTTACTTACTACACCTAAGCCGGAGGTTGGAACTATTCTAGTGACTGGTGCTACCGGTTATGTCGGCGGCAGATTAGTACCGGAATTACTTGCCCGTGGTTATAAAGTTAAAGTAATGGCACGAGTTTATACAAAGGATTTACAACAAAGATGGCCGCAAGCCGAAATTGTAGTTGCAGATGCTTTGAACCTCGATGAATTAAATTTAGCATTGAAGGATGTGAAGGTTGCTTATTATTTAATTCATTCTTTATTGCTTGGCCCTAAAAAATTTGAAAAAGCTGATATTTTAGCAGCTAATAATTTTAGAGCTGCTGCCGAAAAAAATAAACTGGATAGAATTATTTACCTGGGTGCTTTAGGTGATAAGAATTCTCATTTATCGCCTCACTTGAGGAGCAGATTGCACGTTGCCGAGGTTTTACAATTAGGTGAAATATCTACAACTGTTTTAAGAGCTGCCATAATTATTGGCTCTGGGAGCGCCTCTTATGAAATACTTAAAAGCCTAGTTAAAAATACGCCTATACTATTTTTACCTTATTGGGCTAAAACAAAATGCCAACCTATAAGTATAAGAACACTAATTAATATTCTTGTTGGTGTACTGGAAACAGAAGGGACTGAAGGACAGTCTTATGACGTGGGAGGATTTGAAATTTTGACATATGAAAGATTGCTTAAAATTATGGCAAAAATTCAGAACAAAAAAAGATTATTTGTTCATACTTCATTCTCAAACTTTAAATTTTATTCTTATATAGCCAGTTTCCTTACACCCGTTCCGGCTCCTGTCATTAAAACATTATTTCAAAGTGGGAAAAATGAAGTTTTATGCAACAACGAGGGTAAATTACCTAATTCAATCTATAAGCCTGTTACATTCAAAGAGACTGTATTAAGAGCGATGACACGCGAAGAACTAGATAAAGTTCATACTCGCTGGTCGGATGAATACCCGCGAGCTTATGAGCTTGCAATAAAACTAAAGGAATTAGAAAAACCACCTTATTATATCAGCGCCTATTCTTTAGTTACTTCCAAACCAGCAAATTCTCTTTTTAGTTCGTTTTGTAAAATAGGGGGTGATGAAGGATGGTTTAATCAAAATTGGATGTGGAAATTAAGAGGTATTTTGGATTCAATATTATTAGGTGTAGGCACATCAAGGGGTAGAAGAAGTATGAACACAATAAGGATTCACGATGTTGTGGGTTTTTTTAGAGTCGAAGAGTTAGAAATGAATAAAAGATTACTACTGCGTGCCGAAATGAAATTACCGGGAAAAGCATGGTTGGAATTTAAAACGAATGAAGAAAACACGTTAAATCGTTTAACAATTTCAGCTTATTTTGAACCTGATGGATGGAAGGGCAAAGTATATTGGTATAACTTTTTGCCATTTCATCATATAATTTTTTCAAACTTAATAAAAAATATTGAAAGAAGAAGTTAGATTTACTTCATTAAAATCTGTAATATCTGCCTTGATGGCAATTGCCTTTCCACCTTTTGAAACTATTTCTTCTACAACACGAATAGCTGCTTCTTCGTTTTTATTATGGTTAACTGCTACACTGGCGCCATGTTGGGCGAACAATTTTGCAGTAGATGCGCCTATCCCTCGGCTACTCCCCTAATTAATGCTATCCTGTTTTTAAGTAACATTTCTCCACCTTAATGTAATTTGATTTATTAGCAATAATATTTTTATATTTTTGAAACATATAAAATTAGAAAGTTAAATTCTAATTTTATAGAGTTTATTTTTATGCGGTTAATAATTATGCAGTATGATTGTTTCAAGATTATTTTCCAAAATTTAACTTGACAAATTATCAGGAATAATATACCTTGCAAACGTAATCGCAAACGTTTGCAGGAAAAATGAGACATACTACAATAACAGATTTAGCAAAAAAATTAGGCATCTCTGCTTCCACGGTGTCGCGCGCCTTGAGCGATCATCCCGATATAAATGATAATACTAAAAAACGCGTAAGAAAATTAGCTAAAGAATATAATTACAAGCCTAATCCCATCGCACAAAGTCTAAAAAATAACCGCACTACTATAATCGGAGTAATTGTCCCTGAAATTCAGCATGACTTTTTTGCTTCTGCCATTAGCGGCATTGAGGAGGTTGCATATCATGCTGGTTATACTATCATCGTGTGCCAGTCCAATGAGAATTTTGAAAGGGAAGTAGTCAATACGAATGCATTAATTCAACAAAGAGTAGCGGGAATTGTAGCTTCTATTTCTCAGACTACAAAGAATTCAGATCATTTTAAAAGTGTAATAGAACGGGGAATCCCACTAGTCTTCTTTGATCGCGCTTGCGAAGATGTTTCTGCAAGTAAAGTAATTATTGATGACTCCAAAAGCGCCTTTAATGCTGTTACCTATCTTATAGAAAAAGGCTATAAAAAAATTGCTCATTTTGCAGGCCCTAAAGCTTTGGAAATATGTAAACGAAGGTTAGAAGGATATGCTGAGGCTCTAAATAAGGCCCATATTCATATATCTAAAGAGCTCATATGTTTTGGAGGACTCCATGAAACTGACGGATATAACTCAATGGATTTTCTAATTAAGCAAAATATTATCCCTGATGCAATCTTTGCCGTTAATGACCCAGTTGCTATAGGCGCCTTTCAAAGAATAAAAGAAGCAGGTCTCAGAATACCTGATGATATTGGAATCGTCGGCTTTTCAAATAATAAAATTACAACTTTAGTAGACCCAACAATCACTACGATTGACCAACCATCTTTCGAGATGGGAAAGAAAGCCGCTGAAATATTAGTAGGACTTATTGAAAATGAAAATAAATCTGTTAAACCTAAAACTTTTATTTTGGATGCTAAGTTAATTATTCGAGGATCAACATAATTTCAATATTTTTTTACCTGGACCCGCAAACGTTTGCAACCTTTATGTATTAAATAATTTTATAATTAAATTCTTATTGAAGAGGAATCTATGCAGGCTATTGGACTATCTTTTGTTGATTGGACTATTATTATTGTTTATTTCGCATTTGTACTTGGTATCGGCTGGTATCTAAGAAAATTTACCACAAATGAGGAAGATTTCTTTCTTGCAGGACGAAAAAATTCTTCCTGGGTTGCGGGGATTGCATTTCTTTCTGCTAATCTAGGAGCACTTGAACTCTTGGGAATGACCGGCAATACATTCAAGTATGGAATGTATGTTGCACACTTTTACTGGATCGGAGCTATTCCTGCTATGCTTTTCTTAGGAGTATATATGATGCCGTTCTATTACAGCAGCAAAATAAAATCCGTCCCCGGTTATCTTAAACTTCGCTTTGATGAAAAAACTCGCGTCCTAAATGGAATTGCTTTTGCTATTATGACTCTCCTGGTTTCCGGGATTAACCTTTATGCTATGGCACTTGTTCTCCATACTTTTATTGGTTGGAATTGGGATATAAGTATGTGGATTTCAGCCATAACCGTTGCGGCTTATGTCGGCTTAAGCGGATTAATGTCTGCTATCTTTACAGAAATTATACAGTTTTTCTTAATATGGTTTGGATTATTCTTAGTTTCAATCCTTGGTATTCTTGAAATTGGTAGTGTAAAAGAAATTATGACCCGGATCAATGAACTTAATTCTCAGGTCTCTTTTACTACTCTCTGGTCCACGTCTTCAAACCCGAATTTAAATGGAATGTTTGTTAATTGGGGCGGTATTGTCCTTGGGCTTGGATTTGTCCTTTCATTCGGATATTGGACAACTGATTTCCTTGTAATTCAACGCGCATTTTCTGCAAAGAATTTACGCTCAGCACGTATGACTCCCATTATTGCTTCTTTCTTTAAAATGGCTTTGCCTTTTATTGTCATACTTGCCGGTTTAATTGCCATTGTCCTTTCAAAAGAACCTAATAGCGGATTTAAGCTTTTGCACGACGGAGGACATATAAACTATGACTCGGCGCTGCCCCTATTAATTGCCCGGTATTATCCTTCCGGTTTGGTTGGGCTTGGAGTTACTGCTTTGCTTGCCGGGTTTATGGCAGGACAAGCAGGAAATATTAGCGCATTCAATACTGTTTGGACTTACGATATTTATAAATCGGTGCTTAATAAAAAGGCGTCTGATTCTCATCTGCTTTGGATGGGAAGGGCTTCTACTGTTGTTGGAGTTATAATTTCTCTCGGTACAGCATATTGGGCAAAAAGTTTTCCGAGTATTATGGATTATATGCAGGCAATATTTTCCTGGGTAAATGCCCCGCTGTTTGCAACTATGCTGCTTGGTATGTTTATCTGGTGGATCACCCCAAGCGGAGCTTTTTGGGGACTCGTTGCAGGAATGTCTTCTTCATTTGCAATGTATATGGCAGTCAAATTCCACTGGTTTAGTGAAAGCATTATAACTATGTCCCACGTTCAAAGCGATATGGCTGCAAATTTCTGGCGGGCATGGTGGGCATGGGTAATTTGCGCGGGTGTTACAGTGATAGTTAGTCTCTTTACAAAGAAAAGGAAAAAGGATGAATTAGTTGGCTTGGTAAAAGGATTAACTGAAGAAAATTATGATAGTCATTTGCCGTTCTTAAAACGTCCGGAGTTTTACGCCGTGATCTCTCTTATCGTTTTAATTGCATTAAATATCATGTTCTGGTAATTGTTTTATAAATCAATGTCTAAGGAATATTTATGAGTGATAAAAAAATGAAACCGATTTGGTTTTTTGTCGGAATGATTCTCATGGTGATGGGGACAATTATTTTCTTGAATGGAATTTATTTAATCATTCATCCTCCGGCTGTAAGTACTGTCCTTGCAAATACTCATCCCGATATTTGGTGGGGTGCCGTTATGATGCTGTTCGGCGGATTTATGTTTTTGAAAACTAGGAAACAAACTGTATGATCTTTATATGAAATTATCTAATAAAATAGAAAAGAAGTTTAAGGAAATTTTTCAAGTTGACCCGGTAATTATCCGGTCGCCGGGTAGAGTAAATCTAATCGGTGAACATACTGATTATAATTATGGATTTGTACTTCCTGCTGCTATTGATATGGCGATCTACTTCGCCATTTCTTCACGAAGCGATAACTTATGCAAGCTGTTTGCATCCGATATGAACGAAAGTTTTGAATTTGCAATAGATAAAATTATCTACTCGGAAAAAGGTTGGCCGAATTATTTAATGGGTGTCGTTGATCAGCTAAAAAAGGGTGGCTATAGATTTTCAGGATTTAATTGTGTATTTGGCGGAGACATACCCATAGGCGCTGGCTTGTCCTCCTCAGCAGCAGTGGAAGCGGGGTTGGCTTTTGCGCTGAATCATTTATATAACTTGGAAATTGACAAATTATCTCTCGTTAAGATTGCGCAAAAGGCGGAAAATGAATTTGTTGGTGTGAATTGTGGGATAATGGATCAATATATAAATATTTTTGGCGAAAGGGGAAAAGTACTCCGAATTGATTGCCGCTCTCTTGAAATTGAATATTTTCCGTTTGATTATAATAACATCTCTATCGTTCTGTTCAATTCCAACGTCTCGCATTCGCTTGCTTCATCGGAATATAACCAAAGAAGAAAAGAATGCTCTGCCGGAGTTGAAATAATAAAAAGTGAAATTCCTCAAATAGAAAGCCTGCGCGATGTCTCTATCGGTCTGCTTGAAGAGTTCAAAAACAAAATAGAACCTGTTGTTTATCAACGTTGTAAATATGTAGTTGAAGAAGATTTAAGATTGCTAAAAGCATGTGATGCATTAAAAATTCATGACTTAAAAACGTTTGGATCATTAATGTCTCAAACACATGAAGGTTTGAGCAAAGATTATGAAGTAAGTTGCGAGGAGCTCGATTACCTGGTTGAATTGACAAAAGAAAATCCTAAGGTGTATGGATCAAGGATGATGGGCGGAGGATTTGGCGGTTGTACAATCAGCTTAATTGAGAATGATGTAATTGAAGAGGTCAGTAAACATGTTATGGAAAAATATAAACAAAAATTTAACCTCGATGTTAATATTTATGTGACAAAGATTAGCAGCGGGACAAATATTATTTCAATCAAAGAAAATGCGACAGCCTGAATTAAATAATTATCCTCACAGGAGGAAAAACATTCTGACCGGTGAATGGGTATTAGTTTCACCGAATAGAACAAATCGCCCCTGGCAGGGTGAAATATCTTCATTGTCAAAAGATGAACGGCCGCGATATGATCCTAACTGTTATCTATGTCCGGGCAATCATCGCGCAAACGGGGAAGTTAATCCACAATATAAAAATACTTTTGTCTTTACAAATGATTTTTCATCATTGCTCGAAGATATTCCTGATCAGGCAGAAAACAGGAATGATTTGTTGATCGCAAAAAGTGAAAAAGGGATTTGCAGGGTTGTGAATTTTTCTCCGAGACATGATCTTACGCTCGCCGGAATGAAAGAAAAGGGAATTGAAACTGTTATTGCAACCTGGCAGAATGAATTTAGATCTCTTGCTTCCAATCCGGCTATAAATTATATCCAGATCTTTGAGAACAAAGGTTCTCTTATGGGTAATAGCAATCCTCACCCCCATTGCCAAATATGGGCTCAGGAAAGTATTCCCGCTGAGCCTGCAAAAGAATTAAAACAGTTTAAGCAGTATTACAAAAAACATAATCGCAGCATCTTAAGCGACTATCTAAAATTAGAACGAAAGTTAAAAGAAAGAATTGTTTTTGAAAATTCTTCTTTTGCTGTTGTCGTTCCGTTTTGGGCTGTATGGCCGTATGAGACTTTGATAATATCGAAAAGAAAAGTTTCTAATATTCTTCAACTCAATAAGAGTGAAAAGAAAGATTTTGCTAATGCATTAAGCATTACAGCGGTAAAATATGATAATCTTTTCAAAACTTCTTTCCCTTATTCGGCTGGTTTACATCAGGCGCCTGTTGACGGTAAAGAATATAAAGAGTGGCATCTCCACATGCACTTTTATCCGCCGCTATTAAGATCTGCAAGCATAAAAAAATTTATGGTGGGTTATGAAATGATGGCTGAACCTCAAAGAGACATTACTCCGGAGTTAAGCGCAATAATCTTAAAAGAATTACCGGTTATTCATTATAAAGCTTCAGAAGTGTAAATAGGGAAAAATTCAAAACTAAATTCAAGAAAAAGCAAAGGAATATTTTGACATGAAAGGCAATGATTTAAGTTCCGCAACTATAGAACAGAAACAAGAATGTAAAATTCAAATAATAAATATTAATTATTATTAATAATAACGGAAGTAAGATGGCAGCCTTTGTTGATACACTATGGCATAACAACCAATCGGGTCTAGGCATTCGCCCTTATGTGTATCCTCTCTACGATCCGCCAACGTGGGATGGTGTGGCTGCTAATTGGTCTTCTACCCAGGGTTATCCTGTACCTGAGAATTTGAGATATAGTAATGTAGCGCTCCAAACTGCAGGACCAGATGGGAAAGCATTAGGCGACTTAAACTGGTTCCCGGAACAGTTGGCTACAGCTGTCCCTACAGTTATGAATACATTACCTACAAGGTTTGAGCTAAACCAAAATTATCCAAACCCATTTAATCCTTCAACAATGATAAAATATAGTATTCCACAAAGTAGTTTTGTAACACTTAAAGTATACAATTTGCTAGGTCAAGAAGTTGCTACTTTAGTCAATCAAGAACAACAGTCCGGGAACTATACTGTAAATTTCGATGCATCAAAATTAGCAAGCGGCATTTATATGTATAGAGTCCAATCCGGTAATTTATCTTTGACAAAGAAAATAGTTCTCATGAAATAGCGACATTGGTTATGGTGAGCGGAAAATTCTTTTCCGCTCATTCTTTTATTTAATGTGTTGGCTTCAAACATTGGTTTTTGTTTTAGTGAAAGAAAATATAAAATGTTATTATCATTTTAATGGAGATTATAAGTTATGATTAAGATTAAATACAAAGTGGCTGGACTTATGTTTTTAATGTTCTTAACAACGTTAAATCTTTTATTTGCTTCATTTCCCTCAAGTAATAATGGATCGAATAAAAAGACACACCCAATGTCTGTTAAGGAAAGGACAAAATTTTCATTCGATTTTAGTTGGAAGTTCCACCTAGGTGATATTAATAATGCGCCGGAGAATAAATATAATGATTCTAATTGGCGGAAATTGGATCTCCCCCATGACTGGAGTATTGAGGGTAAGTTTAGTAAAGATAATCCTGCCGGTATCGGAGGCGGTGCTTTGCCCGGAGGTATCGGTTGGTATAGGAAAACTTTTAAACTGCCGGAATCGGATAAGGACAAGCTCGTCTTTATTGATTTCGACGGGATTTACAGAAACAGCGAAGTTTGGTTAAATGGTCATTTACTCGGATTTAGACCTTATGGATATAGTTCATTTCGATATGAGTTAACTCCATATTTAAAATATGGCAATAATGACAACCTAATTGCGGTAAAGGTTGATAATTCCAAACAACCGAATTCGCGCTGGTATTCCGGTTCGGGTATTTATAGAAACGTTTGGCTTGTAACAACACATAAAATATTTATTGATCATTGGGGTACATTTATTACAACTCCCGAAGTAACCGAAAAATCTGCAAAAGTTTCAATTAAAATTAAAGTGCGAAATGCCTTTTTACATGATCAGAAGGTTTTAATAAAAACAACTGTGTTAAATAAAGAAGGTGAAAAAATTGCAGAAACAGAAACTCCGGCTTTGGTAAAAAAAGATTCCTTAGTTGAAGTCAACCAAGAATTAACAGTAAAAAATCCCGAATTATGGTCGATTGAAAATCCTTATTTATATAAAGCAATTACGACAATTAAGTATAATAATCAAATATGTGATAATTACAATACAACATTTGGAATCAGAACCTTTGAGTTTACTGTTTCCAAGGGATTTTTCTTAAATGGTAAACATGTGGAGATACACGGAGTATGTGACCATTCTGATCTTGGTTGCCTTGGTGCAGCAGTTAATAAGCGTGCTATTGAACGTCAGCTTGAAATATTGAAAAATATGGGATGCAATGGCATCCGGACTTCGCACAATCCTCCCGATCCTGAGCTGCTTGATCTTTGCGATAAGATGGGCTTCATAGTAATGGATGAAGCATTTGATATGTGGAAAGAAGCAAAAACAAAATATGACTATTCGCTTGATTGGGATAAATGGCATAAGCGGGATTTACAAGATATGATTTTAAGAGATCGCAACCATCCCAGCATATTTATGTGGAGTATCGGAAATGAAATACCTGAACAAGGTGACAGCATCGGTACTACAATTTCTCGCGAATTGGCCGGTATAATTAGGAACCTTGATACAACCCGTGCTATTACTTCTAATTGCAACAGACCCGGTTTGTCAAATTACATTATTAAATCCGGTGCGCTTGATATAATTGGCTTTAGTTATCATCAAAATGATTATAAAGATTTTCTTACAACTTATCCTGGACAAAAACTAATCGGCTCGGAAACTACTTCGGCTCTGCAAACTCGCGGACATTACGATATGCCTTCTGATAGTATTCGCCGGTGGCCTGTTCGCTGGGATTTACCTTTTACTACAGGAAACCCGGATAATACATGTTCCTCATATGATAATTGCAGCGCCTCCTGGGGCGAAACTAATGAGGAAGCGCTAAGAACAGTAATGAATGATGATTTTGTTTCCGGAATGTTTATTTGGACAGGCTTTGATTATTTAGGTGAACCAACTCCTTATAGTTGGCCATCGCGCAGTTCATATTTCGGAGTTATCGATCTTGCCGGTTTTCCAAAGGATGCATATTATTTATACCAAAGTGAATGGACTAATAAACCGGTGTTACACATTTTCCCTCCATGGAATCCACAATGTTGGACTACTGTAAAAGATGGAAAACCAAATTGGAAAAATGGAGACTCGGTAGATGTTTGGGCATATACTAATTGCAAAGAAGTTGAATTATTCTTGAATGGGAAATCTTTAGGTACAAAGGAAAAAACAAGTGACGATTTGCACTTAATGTGGCGAGTTCCTTATGTCCCGGGTACACTCAAGGCTGTGGGTCTGTTCGGAGATAATGTAACTTTAACAGATATTGATAAATCCGCTGGTGCTCCGGCAGAAATATCTATTGAACCTGATAGAGATACGATTTCAGCTGACGGCAGAGATCTTTCTTATGTTACAGTTAGGGTAATGGATAAAGAAGGTACAATGGTTCCTTATGCGGATAATTTAGTTAATTTCAAAGTATCCGGAGAGGGAAAAATTATAGGTGTCGATAACGGGTCCGAAACAAGTCATGAATCTTTTAAGGTAAATTATAGGAAAGCTTTTAACGGCATGTGCTTAGTTGTTATTCAATCTAAGGATAAATCCGGAAATATAAAGCTTGAAGCAGAATCGAAAGGATTGAAAAGTGCACAAATTGAAATTACTGCTAAGTAATCGATTCACGATGTATAATCTTTTTAATATAAATTAACATTTTTAACTATCTAAATGTTAGAGAGAATAAATTGAATAAATATAATTTATTATTGTTAGCAAAACGTCTACCGGTAATTACACTATTTCTTTTACTACTATTTCTACCTCAAAAAGTAAAAGCGCAATTTGCAAATGGTGCGGATATCGGGTGGTTATCACAAATGCAGAATTCTGGGTACGTCTTCAAAGATAATTCAGGAATCCAGAAGAATTGCATGGAGATATTAAAAGAGAAAGGGATAAATGCATTACGTTTTAGAGTCTGGGTTAATCCAACCGGAGGGTATTGCAGTAAAAAAGATGTTGCGCATATGGCTTATATTGCTGATAGTATGGGGTTTAATATATTGATTGATTTCCACTTAAGTGATACTTGGGCAGACCCTGGGCACCAAACTAAGCCCGCTGCTTGGACAAATGATTCATTTGCTCAATTGCAGACTGATGTTTATAATCATGTCTATAGTGTATTAGATACTCTGAAATCTATCGGTGTTACTCCCAAGTGGGTTCAGATTGGTAATGAAGTTGGCAATGGAATGTTGTGGCCGGATGGAAAAGCTCCGGCAAATATGAGCAATTTTGCCAAATTGATTACTAGCAGCTATAATGCCGTTAAAGCTGTTGATAGTACAATTCAAGTAATTGTTCATCTGGAGGACGGACATAAGGATTCCATGTTCAGACAGATTTTCGATGGTTTAAAAACCTACGGCGCAAAATGGGATATTATAGGAATGTCAGTTTATCCATATTGGGCTAATTTATCTTGGCAAGTCGACGATAGTCTTGCTTTGATAACTATGAAAGATATGATTGCCAGGTATAATACAAAAGTAATGGTTTGTGAAGCAGGCTATCTCTATAACCAGCCGGTTCAAGCAAATCAATATCTTTTAGATCTAATAGCAAAAACAAAATCAGTAAACGGGTTGGGAGTATTTTATTGGGAGCCTGAGAGCTATAATTGGCAGGGGTATCAACTTGGAGCATGGGATCCTCTAACAAAAGAACCTACTGCTGCTTTAGATGCTTTTTTAGGTATAAATGTCACTTCGGTAAAAAAAGAAAAAAGTACTTCTACTAATTTTGATTTCAATATTTTTCCTAATTCATTTAACCCGAATACAAATATTGAATACACGCTTCCTAAATCTTCAAATACTTCAATTGTAATCTATGATGTTCTTGGCAAGGAAGTAACCAGTCTTGTAGATACTTATAAGCATGCCGGTAGTTACAGTATTTCTTGGTCAGCTCAAAATGTTCCTAGCGGAGTTTATCTTTGCATGATAAAGTCAGGTAATTTTTTAGAGACAAAAAAAATCATTTTGCTGAAATAAAAATCTAATTTCTCTTTTATAACATAATTGTGTCATTTTAACCCGAGGGAGAAATCTCTTAAAAAAATATTACTCCTCTTATTGCTTATTACTT
>JAJYCM010000047.1 GCA_021778375.1 Bacteroidota bacterium | reverse complement strand
TACAGTGGTTAAAGCTTCTCCAGATTCTAAATGAAGCGGATTTTCTTTTGAAAATAGTTCAACAACTTTTGTAAGCGAGAATATTTCAACTTTTTCTAACAGGGTTAATTCCATTTTTTTTATTCCGAAAGATAAAAAATGTTTTGTAAAAGAAATAAAGCCAGGGTGACTCAAAAGTCCACCCAGTTGTGTTTAATAGCAAAAAGTTTTTTAGACAATTAAGAAACTAGTTCTTTAGTTTCAACAAATTTGAAAGAGCCCACAACTTCAAACTATTGCTTTTTGTTTAACTACGTTTAATGCGATGTCAAAGTCCTCTATAATATCATCTATATGCTCAATACCAACAGACACTCTGATAAGTTCAGGAGTAACTCCTGATTCGATTTGTTCTTTTTGGCTTAACTGTTGATGAGTTGTTGAAGCCGGATGAATTACTAAAGTTTTTGCATCCCCAACATTTGCAAGCAAACTTGAAAGTTTTACATTGTTGATAAAAGATTTACCAGCATCGACCCCGCCTTTTATTCCGAAGGCTAACATTGATCCGAATAAGCCGTGCAGTAAATATTTTTTGGCAAGATTATGATAAGGATGACTTTCAAGTCCGGGATAAGATACCCATTCAACGTTTGGATTTTTTTCTAACCATTTCGCGAGCGCTAAACCGTTTTGTCCATGTCTTTCAATTCTTAAGGATAAAGTTTCCAAACCTTGTAAAAGGAGAAAAGCATTGAAAGGACTTAATGCAGGACCAATATCTCTAAGCCCTTCAACTCTTGCTTTAATGATAAAAGCAATATTCCCGAACTGTGATCCCTTTCCGAAAACCTCATTAAATTTTAAGCCATGGTATCCCGGAGAAGGTTCCGTAAAAACAGGGAAATTACCATTTCCCCAATCAAAATTTCCGGAGTCAACAATTACACCACCGATAGAAGTGCCATGACCACCAATCCACTTAGTAGCTGAAGCTACAACGATATCTGCTCCATGACTTATTGGTTTAACAAGATACCCGGCTGCACCAAAAGTGTTATCCACAATCAGGGGAATTCCATGTTTGTGAGCTACAGAAGCTACAGCTTCAAGGTCAACAACATTCAGGCGAGGATTTCCAATTGATTCAACATAAAGAGCTTTAGTTTTCTTGTCAATTAATTTTTCAAAGTCCTCTGCTTTATCGCCATCGACAAATTTCACATCAATGCCAAAACGCGGGAAAGTAACTTTGAATTGATTATAAGTTCCTCCATAAATCAAGCTTGAAGAGACAATATTTTCTCCGGCTTGAGCGAGAGTTGAAATTGCAATAAATTGTGCTGATTGTCCTGATGAAGTAGCAAGACCGGCTACACCGCCTTCAAGAGCGGCTATACGTTGTTCAAAAACATCAGTAGTCGGGTTCATTATCCTAGTATATATATTCCCGAACTTTTGCAGACCAAACAAATCAGCAGCATGCTGTGCATCGTTAAAGTTATAAGACGTGGTTTGATATATCGGAACAGCTCTTGAACCGGTCGTTGGATCAGGCTGTTGACCGGCATGTAACTGCAAAGTTTCATACCGGTAGTTTCTTTGTTTTCCGTTTGTGCTCATTTATAGAACCTTTCTTTTTATTATTATTGTTAAATAAAGCCTTCTTTAAACTAAAAAACCTCTTCGTGAAAGATTCGCGAAGAGGTTTAATAAACTTCTTTTCTCATCTTTCCCATAATCCCGAATTAACCGGGATGGGCAGGAAGTAGCACCATAGTTCCCAAATCACTGGGATGGTTGCTAAGGTTTTCATCGGGCCTGTTCCCTCAACCTTTCTCGATAAGAGTCGTATTTAATATTTTTATTAAGTCATATTTATCTTATAAAAAAGCCCTTCTCGATTTGTTACCGGGAAGGGCTTAGTATTAAAATTATTTAAATTATTTTAAGCTGTGTCCTTCCGTGATGATCTATGCATCATCATACAGCAGCAACACATTGCTTTCAGGTGTAATTTTTTATTAATATTTAAATTTTTGTCCTTCATAATTTCAAATGTAAAATAACATCTGAGTGTTTTCATGTCAATAGATTTCTTGAAATATTTTTCATTTTACTAAAATTGTGATACAGATTATACTTTAGATTATTCAACTTTATAAAGCCTTAAAGCTTTCTCTGCGGATGTAACTATTCCTTTTATCATTGCAGAACTAAAGCCGTTATGTTCCATCTGGTTTAAACCGGAAATAGTAATTCCCCTAGGAGTTGTAACTTTATCAATTTCACTTTCAGGATGAGCTTCTTTGTTTAAGAGTAAAGAAGCTGCACCCTTAGCTGTTTGTGCTGCCATAAAAATTGCTTCTTCCGAATGAAATCCGATTTCAATTCCTCCTTGAGAAGCGGCTCTTATTGCTCTGAGGAAAAATGCTATTCCGCATGCACATAATGCTGTTGCCGGTACCATTAACTCTTCTTCAATAATCATTGTCTTCCCTACCGAGCTGAATATTTCCTCTGCAATTTTTATTGCACCGTTTGTTTTAATATCCGAGCATAAGCATGTCATTGACTCGCCGATTGCTATTGCGGTGTTTGGCATTGCCCTCACAACAGGAATGTTTTTACCTAATAATTCAGTTATATCTTTTATACTTGCACCGGACACAACTGAAATTACTATGTGTCTATCCTCTTTTATCTCAGAGCTAATTTCACGAAGCAGTTCATCGAGTTGTTTTGGTTGAACCGCTACAATTATTATTTCTGAGTCCTTAACGGCAGCAAGATTATCATGGGTAAGTTTAAAACCTTTTTCACCGAAACTTTTTATTGTATCAACCCTCCGCTTCGTTATATAAATTTTATCCGCCGGGAAAAGATTAGAGCTAACCAAACCGTTTGCAATTGCTTGGCCGATATTTCCTCCTCCGAGGATAGCAGCTTTGTTATATAATTTCATTTTGTTCCTTATAGATAATTGAAGAAAACATTCAATTTAATTTTGAAGAAGAAATTGCTTAAACTCGCTATAATCTTTTGAAATAGGAATAGATTTTTTTTCTTTCTTCATTGCCGACAATAACCGGGCAGGCATTTCAATTTCAGTATTTATGGCTTGGTATACAACATCGGGAAACTTGGATGGGTGCGCTGTCTCCAAAACAATCCCTGAAATATTTTTATTATCAGCAAGGCTCATATAATTTTTTATGGCCAGATAACCGACAGCTCCATGAGGATCAATTGTATAATGATATTTCGAGTACATTTCTTTGATTGCCGAAACCGTCTCTGTATCCGAAAAGCTAGCGCCATAAATATTATTTTTTATCTTTGAATAATCACCATTATATAGCGCGATAATCCTGGCAAAGTTGCTTGGATTACCGACATCCATTGCATTGGAAAAAGTCTTAATAGAAGGTTTAGGTTCGAAGCACGAAGTTTCCAGAAACTTCGGAAAAACATCGTTTGCATTTGAAGCGGCAATAAATTTATACACTGGCAGCCCCATCTGTTTAGCTATAAGCCCTGCGGTTAGATTACCCAAATTTCCGCTTGGAACAGAAAAAATGAGGTCACGATTTTCGTTTTTAACTTCAGCAAACGCCTTAAAATAATAAAATGACTGTGGGATAAGACGCGCAATATTGATCGAATTAGCCGAAGATAATTTTTTATTGCTAATAACGTCTCGATCTACGAAAGCCTCTTTAACAAGCCTCTGGCAGTCGTCAAAAGTTCCATCAACTTTTAATGCAGTAATATTTTCGCCAAGAGTAGTCAGTTGCATTTCTTGAATTTCGCTAACCTTATTACCCGGATATAATAGCACTACATTAATTCCTTCAACTTTATAAAATCCGTTGGCAACTGCGCTGCCGGTATCTCCTGAAGTAGCAACCAATATTGTAACGTGATTATTTTCGTTGCGGATAAGGAAAGATAAGGTTTTTGCCATAAATCGTGCACCGAAATCTTTGAAGGCTAAAGTCGGTCCATGAAATAACTCGAGAATGGAGATATTACCGGAAAGCCTTACCAGAGGGGCATTAAAGGAAATTGACTCTTCTATAATTTTATGCAAATCATTTTTAGGGATTTCATCTTCGATAAATTTTTGCGCAATTAAAAAAGCAATCTCTTGAAAAGTTAAAGTATCGATAGCGTTAAAAAAACTTTCAGATAGCATCGGAATAAATGAGGGCATAAACAATCCACCGTCATCGGCGATACCTTTAATTACTGCTTCGCTAAAAGAAGCCGAAAGATTTTTATTATTTGTGCTATAGAAATTCATTTTAGTCAGAAATTACCCTTGGACCAGTTTTATTTATTTTTGAAATATATAAATCATTACCTATTCCTATCCCATTAAGAACCTTCTTCATTGCATCGCCTACTTTTTCAGCAGAGTTTTTAGATTTACTGAATGCGAATATTGAAGGACCAGAACCAGAGATGCTGCATCCAACCGCGCCCGCTTTTAAGGCTGCGTTTTTGACTTCATAAAAATTAGGAATTAAAATCGAGCGCACCGGTTCAACAATAAAATCTTGCAGCGAATTCCCTATCAGTTCATAATTGCCGCTTACCAATCCTGCAACAAGCCCGGCAACATTTCCCCATTGTTTAACTGCATCTGAGAGTAATATATGTTTCCGTAAAATTTTTCTCGTGTTGGCAGTTATAATTTCAAGATGCGGATGGACAATAGTGCAATAAAGATTTGGAGGATAATCAATATTCACAACATCAATAGGAGAAAGACTTCTTACAATAACAAAACCACCCATTAAGCAAGCGGCAACATTATCCGCATGAGGTGTACCGCCGCAAGTCAATTTTTCTCCTTCAAGTGCAAATGGAATAAGTTCTTTTTTTGCCAGAGGTTTCCCAAGCAATTCGTTGAATGCATATACACTTGCAACAGCGCTTGCAGCACTAGACCCTAATCCGCTGCCTAATGCCATTTTTTTATGAAGCTCAATTTCAATTCCTTTTTTATATTCCAAATGTTCTACTAAAGAAATTAGTGAAAGCCCGGCAGTATTTTTATAAGGGTCTTTGCTCAATTTGCCGCCGTCACCGGTAATTTTTGTAATTTTTATTCCGGGTTCATCTGTCATTTTCAGAACAATTTCATCTCCAGGTTTTTCAATTGCAAAGCCCATTACATCAAATCCGCTTCCAACATTGGTAACGGAGGCCGGTGCAAATACTTTTATTTTTTTCATTTTATTTCTTTCGATGAATCGGAATAATTATTAGATATAACCTTTAGCTTTCATCAATTCAGCGCATAATATAGCGCCGCCAGCAGCACCTCTGTTGGTGTTATGCGAAAGGACTACAAATTTAAAATCAAATAAATTATCCTCTCTTAATCTACCGATAGAGGCAGCCATTCCTTTATCGAGATCGCGGTGAATTCTCGGCTGCGGATATTTCTCTTCGTCAAAATAGTAAATCGGATTTAACGGAGCTGTCGGTAAATTATATTTTTGGGGCTCGGCAGAAAAATTTCTCCATATACTTATTATTTCTTCTTTGGTAGCTTTCTTTTTTAGCTTTACTTGGACACATTCTAGATGACCGTCAACTACAGCTACACGGTTGCACTGAGCGCTTATTTTAATATCCACGTTTTGAATATGATCTTTATCTAGAATACCTAAAATTTTCAAAGGTTCACTTTCAAGTTTAGGTTCCTCACCCGAAATAAATGGAATCACGTTATCAATAATATCAAGACTTGCGACGCCAGGATAACCGGCGCCGGACAAAGCCTGCATAGTAACTACGTTTACAGCTTCCAATCCGAAGTTATCGTGTAACGGTTTAAGAGCAAGCACCATTCCGATAGTGGAACAATTTGGATTAGTCACGATACAGCCGCCATTATAATTTTGAATTTTAATTAATTCAAGATGGTCTGCATTTATTTCTGGAACGAGCAGAGGGACATCTTTATCCATGCGGTGATTTTTTGAATTAGAAACAACGAAGTAACCTTTTTTGGCAAATGCTTCTTCGATAGGACCTGCAACGCCTGAATCCAAACCCGAGAAAATAATTTTGGATTTCAGATTCGGTTCGCATTCTTGGACAGTGAGTTCCCCTACAAATTCAGGAAGCGGTGAAGACAATACCCAGTTAACCGCTTGCTTGTAAGTTTTTCCCGCAGATCTTTCAGAAGCGGCAACCTCGGCAATTTCAAACCATGGATGATTAGCGAGTAAAGAAATAAATTTTTGTCCAACACTTCCGGTGGCTCCTAAAATTCCGACCGGTATTTTTAAGCTATTTTCCATTTTTCTTCTCTTAGTTATTGTTTTATTAAAATAATATTTGTTGTCTAAATTAAATAATTAGAAATTCTAATAATATCTGCAAACACTCCGGCTGCGGTAACATCAGCACCAGCGCCGGGACCTTTGATAACAATGGGTCGTTCTTTATAATGCTTAGTGGTAAGAGCTATAATATTGTCGGTAGCAGATAAGGAATAAAAAGGATGTTTCTCATCTATTTCCTGTAAAAATATTTCGGCTTTACCATTTTCTAATTTTGCAATATAGCGCAAAACCTTTCCGTGATTTTCGGCATTCTTTCTTTTTAGTTCAAATTCATCGTCGCATTTTTCGAGTTTTATAAAAAAGTCATCAACTGATTTAGAATTTCTTGCTTTTAACGGTACAATGTTTTCGACCTTCACATCGCTTAGTTCCATTTTCATACCGACTTCACGGGCGAGGATTAATAATTTTCGGGCAAAGTCCAAACCATTCAAATCATCTCTTGGATCAGGCTCAGTAAAGCCTTTAACTTTTGCTTCCTTTAGAATTTGGCTGAAGGATTTTCCTTTAGTAAATGACGTAAAGAGATAGCTTAACGTTCCGGACAAAATCCCTTCGATCTTAATTATCTTATCTCCGCTTGAGACTAAATCTCGAACTGTATTTATAATAGGGAGACCCGCTCCAACATTTGTTTCATACATAAACTTAACGTTATGATAAAGAGCAGACTGTTTAAGGCTTAGATAAAATTCCATGCTTCGAGAGTTAGCTTTTTTATTAGGTGCAACAATTGAGATGCTTGCGTCAAGAATATCTTGATATTGATCTACGACCTCTTCGCTTGCAGTGCAATCTACAAATATGCTATTCGGAAGATTAAGCATTTTCATTCTTCCAACGAGTTCGCTAAGATTCGTTTTGGATTCGGAATTAGCAACTCTCTCTACCCATTCAGCCGGATCAATGCTATTTGAATCGATAAGCATTTTCTTCCGGTTTGCAAGTGCAATTATTTTAATATTGAGCAAATATTCTTTAGCGAGAAAATTTGCCTGATTAGAAATTTGTCTTAGCAATGTTCCACCGATCAAACCGGTGCCCACAATAAAAAGATTTACAGTTTTTGTAATCGAAAGGAAGAAGGCATCATGTAAAGCATTCAAACCCTTGGCAACGTTATCTTTTGAAATGACAGTTGAGATATTTAATTCCGATGAGCCTTGAGCAATAGCAACGATGTTTATTCCATTTTTCCCAAGTGCTTGGAAAACCTTGCCGGAAAGTCCCGGTTTATTTCGCATATTTTCACCAACTACAGCAATAATCGATAAATTGTTCTCGACAATCGGATCATAAATTTTCTTTTCATTTATTTCATAGTGAAGTTCCTTTTGGATTGCCTTAACTGCTGAATCAGCATCATTCGGGAGGATAGCAAGGCAAAGAGAATGCTCTGAAGAGGCTTGCGTAATTAATATAATATTTATTCTTTTACTGCCGAGTGCGGCAAATATTCTTTGTGCAAGTCCTGCTTCGCCAACCATTCCCCCACCTTGAATTCTAATCAAAGAAATTTCATTAATTGAAGAAATACCCTTAATCCAATAATCATTAGCTTCGCTCACGCCGTTAATTACCGTTCCATTAAAAGCCGGGTTAAAAGAATTTTTTATTCTGATAGGAATTTTCTTATCTAAAGCCGGCTGCATTGTAGGAGGATGAATCACTTTTGCGCCGAAATGAGAAAGCTCCATAGCTTCTTCATAAGTAAGATTTTTTAAAGAGAAAGCCTTCTTAACTTTTTTGGGATCTGCGGTAAGAACCCCGTCAACATCAGTCCATATTTCAATTTCCTTTGCATTCAATGCGGAAGCAAAAATTGAAGCCGTATAGTCTGAGCCTCCCCTGCCAAGGGTTGTTGTTTCGTTCGTTTTTGTTGAAGCGATAAATCCTGTTATTACCTGAAGTTTTTTATGCGATTTGAAATATTTTATTATATTCTTATTAGAAGTTATGAAATCAACTTTTGCTGCTCCGAAATTTTCATCCGTTTTAATAATTTGGCGGCTGTCGAGGTATTCACAATCGACTGCATTATCTATTAAGATTTGAGAAATAATATAAGATGAAAGTCTCTCGCCGAAGCTTAGGATAAAGTCCGAAGTTCTTGGCGATAATTCTTTGACTAAAAATACTCCATGCAGAACATCTTCAAGTTCGTTAAGGTTCAATTTTAGGTTAGCGAGAGTGTTACTTTGGGTTTTAACATTAAGAAGTTCTTTAGCAATTAGGATATGATTTTTCTCAAGTGATTTAAAGCGTTCAAAATATTCACCGTCTCCTGAGGCAGCCATATTACTTAAGGATATCAGTTCATCTGTGACGCCTTGGAACGCAGAAAATACGACAGCAATTTTTTTGTTAGTTTGAATTGACTGCTTTATAATACTGGTAACATTTTTAATCCGTTTCGGGTCACCGACCGAAGAGCCGCCAAATTTTAGAACTTTCATTTTTTATTTTGCTTTCATTTATTGACAAACTAAATAAGGATAAAAAAAAACCGGCTTCATTTCTGAAGCCGGTTTTTTAAGTTTTTGTTTGTATTTACACAACCGTGCTTCAGCCGCCGTATATAGTTTTCGGGGTGTGCATTGTAGTGCCCATACAGAATGTAAAACGATATTTATTATTAATTTTCATATATCTAAAATAAGCTTGCGCAAAAGTAATATTAAATAAACCATTTGTCAAATTTGTGCAAGAATTAGTTAAAAATTGGGAATCGATAACCATCCTCCGTAAGATGGTCCTTGTTCTTCATTAAAAATTTTTCAATTTCTTCAATAGAGATAATTTTTGTAATTCCATATTTGACAATCTTTAATTGTTTAGCAAACAAGTCCCCTTTGTAAGGCACAAGCGGATTGTAAACAATATTTTCATCGGGTGTTGTCGGTTCAATAATATTTTGGTTTTCTTCAGCAACCCAGTTAACAATTCCTACGAGCTCAAAGTTTGATGATTTACTATTTATAGCTAAAACAGCACCTCCGCTATACCCTTGGTTAATAACTGCATCAACAAAAAAAGAGCCCTCTTTATCAAAATCAGCACTGCTTACAATTGCTTGAGAAACCATTTTATAGTTCAAAGGAAAGCCCATGATATAAACAAAGCTTCCTAAATCCAATTCTTTTGCTTTACCGAAAGGACAATTTAGTACCGGAAAATCAAGATAGTTTCGCATAGAATAATTTTGACCGAGCAGAGCTAAATCAGACTTAGTATCCTTCAAAATAATATTAACTTCACTACCATTAGGAAAACCAGCAGCATAAATATATTGTTTTTTCTTAAAGGAAATGCTCTCTACCTTATCTGTATATTTACCATTCCCATCTGAGAAGTAAGAAATAATCGTATCTGGAAAGTCGATGACGTGGGCACAAGTAAGTAAAGCAACTTTACCGTTGTAAGAATAAATAATAGTTGCCGTACCCGAGGTTGCTTTATCCATTCCGGTTTTCTTAACAGCTTTTTCTTTTATTATTTCATCATTCAAATTAGAAACTTTTAGGTTACTGCTGTCGCTGAAAACATAAACTTCGTACAAAGCTAAACTTGAGATACGATGAATTGATTGGCTAATTTCTTTTAACTTCTTGCTATCATTTCTACCGGGGAATATTCCGACGTATTTTTCTTCGCCGGTATATTTGTTTGTGCTTTGATAAAAAGTTGAGGAGCAAGAATTAAACACAAATATAAATGAAAGGATAATAATTGCTTTGAGAAAAGTTCTTATCATATCTTGTTCTCCGAATTTTAGCTTAAAGGGTTTCAATAATACAAGGAGTCACTTTTTTGAACTAACAATAAATAAATTTTACAATTAACACAAGGACTTTATTATGGAAGGAAAGCATTGAGGAAGAGAGAGATTTTTAGCGGATTATCTATTAATTATGCTTTCTAAAATCCAGGATATATATAATAATGCAACCAAATTATACAATATTTTTATTGCACGCATCAATATATCTCACCATATAATTTCAAAGTTCAGTTTGCAAATTGTTTTATATCACTCCAAGTACCTTGTAGTAGATGGCAATTGTTTGAAAGTAGGAAACTGAAGTATAAAGAATTAAGGGGGAAGTTAGTTGTAGTAGTTAGATATAAGAATAAACCAAGACAATAGGAATAGAAGTGCATTGAGAGTGTATTCAGAGTGCATTCAGATTTTGTTAAAAGTTAATTATAAAATGGGCAGGTGAGGGTAAAAGTATTTATACTATATCCTTTTGCAAAAGTAAAAAACTTAGTAATGGAAGATAAATTTCATCAAACTCCCGTTGTAGACATGTGGTATCAATGGAATAATTTGTTCTACATTATGTAAGAAAAATGTAAAAGTAAACTTCTGCTTTATTTCAGTGAAGTGCAAAAGAAATAATTGCTATGATAATGAAGAACGTATACAGAATTACCCAGCCAAGGGTAATAAAAATCATAAACAATATAATGTTATATGACGAGATGAAATTTTTGACTTTGACCCAAATCATTTTCGACCCTGTATCTTTAATTAATAATATATTTTGCGCAAAGTCCATTGAAGTGATAGAATATTATAATATAAATTAATCAAAATTTCAATATCCTCCAATTCTCTACAAATATATTGCGTAATGTATGTTAATTATTTTAACTGATACTAAAATCAAAATGTCAAGTAGTGTACCATAAGCAAATATTGCGATTTTAGAGAATTTTAAATAAGGGATAGATACCTTTTTTGCAATGATGGGAAGTATTTAAGTTAATTTTCCAATTTATAAGAGAAAATCCGGATAAATTAGTGACGAGTGACTATTAACGAGTAACAAGTGCCAGTGGGCTAGCGGCGAGGAATTAAAATGATTTTTTTTAAGTTTAAAAAGTTATAGTTATGTTTTCTGGTATAAATTTTTACAAAAGTTTTATTTTTAGATTTTTTAATACAAAGTAAAATGGAGTTGTCCATGAAAAAGATATTACTGTCTATTGCATTTTCATTTCTCTTTTTTATAAATATTTCCTTAGCCGCTATTCAAGCACGATTCACACATGATCCGGATATTTATAAAAATAAAATTGTATTTACTTATGAAGGAGATTTGTGGACTGTCAGTTCTTCGGGCGGCACAGCTTCAAGATTAACTACTTTTCCAGGTGATGAATTTGCGGCAAAATTTTCTCCGGACGGAAAGGAGATTGCATTTACCGGGAGTTATGACGGCTCTTATAATGTTTATGTAATGCCTGTTGACGGCGGGATACCAAAAAGAATTACTTACAACCCCGGCGGTGATCAGACAATTTGTTGGACACCAGATGGGAAACGAGTTGTCTTCCGTTCTTATTTTGAAAACTTCATTATGCGCGATCCTAATCTTTATTTTGTAGATAAAGACGGTTCCGCACCGGAACGTTTTCCTTTAGATCGAGGTGTAAGATGCAGCTTTTCTGCAGACGGGTCGAAAATACTTTACGTTAGGAAAGGGCTTGAAGAATATAATTGGAAACGCTATAAAGGCGGGTGGTACACTGATATCTGGGAGTATGATTTTAAAGATAATAAATTTACACCCATATCGAATTATGTAGGAAAGAATGCATACCCGATGTGGATCGGAAATTTTATGTATTTCGTTTCAGATAGAGGGAATGGAATTGCAAATATTTTCAAAGAAAATCTTGATACAAAAGAGATCACTCAAGTAACAAATTATAACGATGTCGACGTAATGTATCCTTCAAATGATAAAGATCAGATCGTCTATTTGCATGACGGCTTTCTTTATGTTCTTGATACGAAAACCGATCAATCAAAAAAGATAGAAGTTGAGGTACCATCCGATCAATGGGAATTGAGGGACCGTGTAATTAATCCGAAGGATTATATTCACTTCACGAATATTTCAAACGACGGGAAGACAGTAGCTTTAGAAGCACGCGGGGATATTTTTGCAATTCCGACAGGAAAAGGAAACACTTTGAACCTTTCGAATACGCCGGGAACGAGAGAGATGTATCCGCAAATTTCTCCAGACGGTAAATGGGTTGCGTTCTTTTCCGATAAATCTGGTGAGTATGAGCTTTACATACAAAGCATTAAGGGAGGAGAGTGGACTCAATTAACAAAGACATTAGACAGAACTGATTATCATTTGTTATGGTCTCCGGACGGTAAGAAAATTTTGTTCGGCAATAAGCAGTTTGCAATTTTTTATGTTGATGTTGACACTAAAAAGCTTGTAAAAATTGATACATCAAATCAAATGAAGAACGATGAATTTT